>CAYTJO010000009.1:7316-13803 GCA_964438215.1 uncultured Rhodospirillaceae bacterium | reverse complement strand
TTAGAAGATTTATTTGGTTTATCTTCTGAGTTTTTTCCTAAATCTTTAAAAATACTTCTTATAATTCCAGGAGTCAGAATAGAAAAAGGATTAATGGAGTACTCTGGATTTTCGTAAGATCCAGTTGCCTTATAGTCAAAACCTATAATTCCTTCACCCTCTATACCAGTTATAATTTGTCCTAACAAGGGAATTTTATTTATTATATCATTAATAGCATATGCTGGAATTAAAACTCCTTTTAAGTCTAATTCTTTTTTCTCTAGGTCAATGCTTCCTTTTGTACTAGCACCTAAAGAAAATCCCTCAAACCTGGTATCATTTATTAAAAGTTGAGAGTCTTCAACCTTAAAAGTCCCTTCTAAATTAGTAAATGGTATTCCTTCGCTTGCTAGTATTTCTAATAAACCTGTAAAAGATGCTAGCTGCAACAATCTAGCAAGAAATGATGCATCCTTTAAACTAAAATCCTTAATTATATATTCTCCTGATATGATTTTTTTAGATTTATTATCTATATTTAAGATTATATCTCCACTACCTGATATAAATTTATCAGAAAAACCTATATTAAAAAGAAATAGTCCAAAGTCTTTAAAATTTATTTTAAATTTATTGTACTCACTGAGATCATAATAATAATTAAAAAAAACATAGCTTTTATTTTTATGATATATATCACCTTGCAAACTTGTTATCTCATTATTTTTAATATTTGATGATATTTTTACTGAACCTAAATTAAAACTATTTAAATAAAAACTATCAATTGATATAGCAATTGAACCATTATTATTATCTTCAGCATCTTCTCTAAAATAATTATTAATATTTAAACTTGATCCTGTAATAACTAATTTGAAATTATCATTTTCCTCAAAAAATATACTAGCTTTATAATTATCTAATTCTCTAACAAATTCTTTAATATCTATTTTTTTCAAATATCCCTTATCATTGAGAAAAATATCACCTATCATAATTATATCATCTGTAATTAATGTTAGATCTTCAACTTTTTTAAGACTAACACCTTCAAAAAGGTAATTAGCTTTTATCAGCCCTCTTTTTTTTTCTTCCTTTTTATATAAAATCTCATTTATTTGAACTGTATTATTATATAAATTACCTGTCATAGAAGCACTCCATCTATCATCAAAGAGATTATCCTTTATTATTCTCATTTTCAACATAGTGGTTCCAGACTTTAAAAAGTTATATTCCTCTAGAAAATCAAACGAACTTGCAATAGCCTTGGAGTTTATGTCTACTTGTAATTTGTTATCTTCGTTTAAATTGATTAAGATTTTAGAAGGTGATTTATTAATTTCTGCCTTACCATTTATATACAGAAGATTATTTTCAAACAAAAAATCTCCATTAAAATTTTCAACAATGACAGGAAATTCTTGATTTTTATTAATAAAATTAAAATTTATTAATCTCCCTTCCAGATTATAATTTATTAAATTACTATCTAAGACTGAATATTCAATTATTATGTTTGCATCAATATTTCCTTCTAAATTAGAGATATTAATATTATTGAATTTTGTATAATCTAATAGACTCAACAAATTTACTAGCTTTTTATAATCAGTTTTAAAATTAGTTTCATAAATAAAACTATTTTTATTCTGATTAATTTTTCCGTTTTGAAATTTTAAAATATTTTTTACTAACAAAATACTTTGAGAATCTTTAGATATGATAATTTTTTCAGTGTTGATTATAAATCCATCTTCTCTAGATAAACTGAGAGAAGCATCTTCAATATCAAATAAAAAGTCATTTTCTAGATGGATTTTTGCATCTAATAGCTTTCCATTTAAACTAGTAATTAAAAAATTATTTTCAAAATAATTTAAAAAAATATCTGTATTTCTTAGTGTTCCACTTTTTAAGTCTGCAATCTTATATTCATCTGATATTGCACTATTTAAATTGTTTTTAAATAATTCTTTAAATTGTATTAAGTTTAATTGTTTTATGCTGATATCCAGTTTAGCATTCATGGCAGCCAAAAAATTATCTATTTTTCCTTTTACAAGAATTTCATCTCTTGAATTATTAAGTATGCACTGCTCTATTTCTAGTTGATCTTCTAAAATATTAGCCTTTATTGATAAATCACTGATAGGGATTTTTAAATCTTGGTAAGTTAAATATGCTTGTTTCTCCGCATAATTTTTTAATTTAATATTAAAAGAACTAGCTAAAAATTTATTTTCAAAAATTTTAATAGAAGCATAACCATTTGCTAAAAAGTTGCTTGCATTATATAAATTAATATTAAAAGTATTTTCTTTTTGAAAATATTTACTAGGTATTTTAACCTCATTTAACTCTAATTTAATTTCTGTATTTATATAAAATTCATTGGATAAACCTCCTTGAATTTCCAAAGGTATTTTATTATCTATATGATCAAAATCAGTTTTAATATAAAACTCTCTCTCTGAATTAAATTGAAAGTTTATGTTATTAAAAATAATTTCATTGCTTTGAGCATTTAAACTCTTTACCAAACCAACAACTTTATTTTCTTCCTGAAAATTTAAAAAACTAACTTGACTAGCTTGTGCTTTTATAGATTTTTCTTTTATATAAAATTCTGGGCTATTTATCTTAATAGATAGTTTTTTTTTGTTATCTTCATATTTAACTTGATTAGCTTTAATTTTATTAAAATTAATTTCTCCAAAATTATTTAGAATTTTAAAATCTAATCCTGTAAATATAATTTTTTCAAACTTATCTGATAAATAAACTATTAATTCTGTATTTTTAATTTTGATTGAATTTAAAGATGCAGGTAATTTATTTAGACTAATTTCATTAGTGGATGTATACCTATTATAATCTTGTTTGTTCAATAATGTTTTAATTTTTGCATCATTAATGTTTATATACTTTAAATCTAATTCTTTTTTAAAAAGTTTTGTGGCTTTTATAGCTAGGTTTATATTTTTAGCTGAGGATATTAAAATATCCATATCTATTAGACTGCGAGAAAGCTTAAATTCTTTCACATCATCTAAATTTAATTTGATAGTATTCTCAAATATGTTTAAATGCACTGTTGCAGACTTTAAATTACTAAAAGGAAGAATTTCATTTAACACATCTTTACCTATATATTTAGTAATAAAACCAATATCAAAAGGTTTATGAGAAATTCTTAATAAGAACCCTGCTATCAACAATATAAGTACAGTGAGACTAATAAATGAATATTTTAGTAATTTTTGTTTGATCAATTTAAAAGCATTAGTTAAAATAAAATATGACTATAAAGATACATAGCAAAGCCCTTAATTTCAAGCTTCCTAATCAAGATAATGAATTAGTTGAATTAAATAAAATAAAAGAAAACATTATTTTGTTTTTTTATCCTAAGGATAATACTCCAGGTTGTACTAAAGAGGCTATAGGATTTTCAAAACTTATTACAGAATTTAAAAAATTAGATTGTCAAGTATTTGGTATTTCTAAAGATAGTGTCAAAAAGCATCAAAACTTTATTAAGAAACAAAATCTATTAGTTGATCTGCTATCTGATGAGGAAAGTAATGTATGTGAAAGTTATGGAGTTTGGGTTGAAAAAAGTATGTACGGAAGAAAATATATGGGTATAGAAAGAACCACGTTTCTTATTAATACTAAAAAGATAGTTATAAATATTTGGCCTAAAGTTAAAGTTAATAATCATGTGGAGGAAGTAATTGAATATGCTCAAAGTCGTTTATCTTGAAAAGCTTTGATCAGCTAACGCTGCAAATATAAAACTATTAATATCTCCATCCAAGACTTTTCCCAAATCAGAAGTTTCTTCATTTGTTCTTAAATCTTTTACCATTTGATATGGCTGCATAACATATGATCTAATTTGATTACCCCATCCTATTTCTTTCTTTAGATTTTGAACTTTTTGATTTTTTTCGTTTTGCTTTCTTAATTCTAGTTCATAAAGCCTAGATTCCAACATTTTATATGCAGTAGCTCTATTTTGGTGTTGAGATCTTTGACTTTGACATTGCACCACTATTGCTGAAGGAAGGTGAGTTATTCTAATAGCACTATCGGTTGTATTTACATGTTGTCCACCTGCTCCTGAAGCTCTATAGGTATCAACTCTAATATCCTTTGGTTCTATCTTTGTATTAATTAAATTTGTAACCTCAGGATATACCCAAACACTTGCAAAGCTAGTGTGTCTTCTTTTTTGAGAGTCAAAAGGTGAAATTCTTACTAATCTATGAATTCCACTTTCATTTTTTAAAAAACCATATGCATTATCACCTGCAATTTTAATGATTAAGGACTTTAAGCCTGTTTCTTCTCCTGTCGATATATGTATTATACTTTTTTTAAGATTATTTTTTTCAACCCATCTGCTATACATTCTTGACAACATTTCTGCCCAGTCCTGACTTTCTGTACCTCCTGCACCTGCATGAATTTCTAAGTAGCAATCATTATTATCAGCCTCACCAGATAATAAAGTCTGCAATTTTACCTCTTTAGCACTTTGTTTTAAAATTTTAACTAAATCTAAGATTTCACGTTGTATATTTTGATCTTCATCATTTTTAAAATTTTGGTGAAGTTCTTTTAATTCTAATAGATCTTTCTGTAAAGACAAAAAAGTTTTTAGTATATTCTCAAGTTTGCTTTTTTCTGACAGGGTTTTGGTAGCCAAATTATTATTTTCCCAAAAATTTTTTTTTTGAGAAATAACATCTAAACTTTTTATTTTTTCCTTAATTTTATTAGGGTCAAAGATACCTCCTGATAAATCCAAGCATGCTTGAAATTTCTTCTATTTCAGTATCTAAATCAATCATATTCTTAAGTTAGTATAACCCGCCTTCTAAACCCTTCAATGATTTTTTTGTATTAGGGTCCATTCCAGTGGATTTACTGTATCCTTTTATAAATGCTTCATAAATAGTATTTTTACTTTCAGATCTAATTATACTTCCTGTTTTATAATCAATTTTAACCATTTCTACTCCTTCAGGAACTAGAAATGGCCTCCTTTCTTTATCTTTTAGTGCAACTTTCATAAATTCTGAAAAAATTGGAACAGCAACTTTACCTCCTGTTTCTCCATCACCTAAATCTCTAGGATTATCATATCCTACATAAACTCCTACTGCCAATTCAGGAGAAACTCCTAAAAACCAAGCATCCATATTATCATTTGTTGTGCCTGTTTTTCCTGCTATTTCATATTTAAAATCTTTAAGCTTCTTAGCTGTTCCCCTTTTAGTTACTCCCTTTAACATCCAAGTAATTTGAAAAGCTTTATTTGGGTCTACTACTTGTGTTCCCTCAGGTGGTAGTATTGGCTTTACATAATTTCCTTTTTGAACAGACTTACATTTATTACATGCTCTTGTATCTCTTTTGAAAATTACTTTGCCTTCTCTGTCTTGAATTTTTTCTATTACCTCAGGGTCATTGTATCTTCCTGCATTAACAAATGCAGCATATGCTGCAACTAGTTTTATTAAAGTAGTTTCTTCGGCTCCTAAAGAAGTAGCTAAAAGTGGAGGAAAAGTTCCTAACTTAAAACGATCAGAAATTTCAGTTATTTTACTCATACCTATTTGATTTGCCAATCTAACTGTCATAACATTTCTAGATTTCTCTAAACCCACTCTTAATGTTGAAGGACCATAAAATATGCCAGAATAATTCTTAGGTTTCCATTCATCTAAGCCTGGCCCTTGGTCTATTACCATTGGAGCATCTAGTACTTTAGTATTTGGCCTATAACCTGCTTCTAAAGCTGCTAAATAAACAAAAGGTTTAAACGCTGCCCCTGGCTGCCTTTTTGCTTGAGTAGCTCTATTAAATTCACTATTATCAAAATCATAACCTCCTGATAATGCTAAAACTCTACCATTTCTTGGATCTACTGCAACTATAGCACCATTTACTTCAGGTATTTGATCTAGAGTAAAATTATCTGAAACTTTACTAGAGGACTTTAAAACTATAATATCATTTATTTTAAATAGAGAATTTAAATCTTCTAAATTATATTTCTTTTTTCCATTATTTATCCATTTAGATTCCTTAAATGTTTCATTGCTAATTTTAAATTCTTTATTACTGTTTATTAGCATCAATCTTATTTCTTTATTTTTTACTTTGGTTACCAAAGCTAATTTTTTATCATGAATTCCTGGGTAGTTTATAAATTTATTCTTTAATTTAATATAATCTTGCTCCAGATTTGATATATTTATATTATCAATTGCTCCTCTCCACCCATGCCTTTTATCATAGTTTTCTAAACCAGTTCTTAAAGAATTTATAGCAGCCTTTTGTAATATTGGATCTATTGTTGTTATTACATGCAAGCCTTCCTTGTACAAAACACTTTCTTCATATTTATCTATAACTTTCCTTCAAACTTCTTCGATTAAGTAGGGAGCTTAAATTTTACATTATTCTTTAAACTTTTTTGAAACTT
>CAYTJO010000009.1:3231-7306 GCA_964438215.1 uncultured Rhodospirillaceae bacterium | reverse complement strand
CTGAGCGCCTCCTCTTTAGTAATCATATTATCTTCATACATACGATTTAGCACATAATTTCTTCTTATTATTGCCGCTCCCTTATTTTTCTCTGGATGGTAATTATTTGGCCCTTTAGGTAGACCAGCTAAATATGAGATTTCTGCTAACTCAAGCTCATCCATTGATTTATTGAAATAATTTAATGCCGCAGCTGCAACTCCATAAGAACGCTGTCCCAGAAATATTTCGTTAAGATACAATTCCAAAATTTCATTTTTTGATAAAATTCTCTCAATTCTTAATGCTAATAAAGCTTCTTTAATTTTTCTATTGATAGATACTTCACTGCTGAGTAAAAAGTTTTTAGCTACTTGTTGGGTAATTGTTGATGCCCCTACAAGCCTTTTTCCCTGATAAATATTTCTTATATTAATAATAGAAGCTTTCAATATACTTGTTAGATCAACTCCTTTATGTTTAAAAAAGTTTTTGTCTTCCGCAGAAACAAAAGCAGCTATTACTTGTTCTGGAATATTCTCAACTGGCACAAAAATTCTTTTTTGTAAAGAAAACTCAGCTAAAAGAGAACCATCACCTGTATAAAGTCTGCTTATCACAGAAGGAGAATAGTCTCTAAGTTGTCTATAGTCAGGCAAGTTTTTTGTATATTTTATTATGCCTAATATTGAAATAGCAAAAAACAAAAACGCTAACAATATCATTGATAAGAATAAGTATATAAGTGTTTTATACAAAAATTTCCCTATTAATAAATTTATTATTAATTATATAAGTACCGTAAAATATCTTTTATTAAATTGTCAAAACAAACTTTAAGTTTTAAAAAACTATTTTTTTTTAATTTCATGCTATTCTCATTCATATATAGCTTTTTATTAATTTCAATTTGTAAAAAATGAATATTTTTTTTTGGATTTCCGTAATTAGTTGTAATAAAACCTCCCTTGAAAGGATTATTTATATTAATATTGTAACTATAGTTTTTAAAGGATTTTTTTACCAAAGTTAATAATTCTTTGCTACTACTTTTATTATCACTATTACTAACTACAATATCAATTTTATCATTTACTAATTCTGAAGACATAGAGTGACAATCTAATGCAACCATTTTTTTATAATTATTCTTTGTTGTCTTTATAATTTCTCTTATTTTTTTATGATAGGGAAAATAAAAATTCAAAAGCCTCCATTTTGCTTCACTAAAAGGTAGTTTAGAAGAATAAAGATACTTTCCAAAAAGATTGTATTTAGCAAAAACTCCTATACCATTAACAACTTTGCTAGAGCTAGAATTAAATAAAGTATTTAAATTATTATCCTCCCACATAGTAGTATCAATTTCTAATGGTGATCTATTTGCATCAATAAATATTCTTGGAAAAGTAGCATTTAAGAAAGAAAACTTATTTAGAGTTGGTGAAAATAATTGATCTACACAAAAGTCCTCAGTGTTTCTAAGTTGCCTTATATTTAAAGATATATGTTTTAAAAATTCTTTATCATAATTTCTTCCACTATGAGGTGTCATAATTAGGAGTGGAGAATTATTAATATGAACTTCATAAGCATTGGTATATTTAAACATAATTAAAATACATTTTAGTAATATATTAATATATGTGATAATAAAATCTTTGTAATAAAAAATTAATGGAAAATAAAATTTTTTGTAGTTTAATAATTATATGAAAAGATTTAATGAAAAATTTAAATATCATAACATCAATCTATCAAGAAACATTATATCTACTCTACAAGTAAATATGGGAAAACTTTGCAATCAAGCTTGTTCTCATTGTCATGTTGAAGCTGGGCCAAAAAGAACTGAAATAATGGACATGAATGTAATTTCTAAAATTTTAGAATTACTGAAAACCAAAAATAAAATTAAAGTTGTTGATATTACAGGAGGAGCTCCAGAATTAAATCATAATTTTGAATATTTAGTTAATGAATTAAAAAAGTTAGACTTGCATATAATAGATCGATGCAACTTAACTGTACTTCACGAAAAAGGACAAGAAAAAACTGCTGAATTTTTAGCAAAAAACCATGTTGAAATCATAGCATCTTTGCCCTGTTATACTGAACAAAATGTAGAAAAACAAAGAGGAAAAGGAGTTTTCTCTAAAAGCATTAAGTCTCTTAAAAAGTTAAATAGTTTAGGATATGGAAAAGGCGACGACAACTTAAAACTTAATTTAGTATATAACCCTTTAGGAGCATTTTTACCACCTGAACAAAGTCAACTAGAAATTAAATATAAAAAATTTCTCAAAGAAGAATTTCAAATATATTTTGATAATTTATTTACTTTAACTAATATGCCTATAAAAAGATTTCATCATTATTTAAAGAAAAATAATTCACTTCAATCATATATGAATATGTTAATTAGTAACTTTAACACAGATGCAGCTTCAAATATAATGTGTAAAAATTTAATTTCTATTTCCTGGGATGGAAAAATTTATGATTGTGACTTTAACCAAATGCTAGAACTACCCCTTATTGGAAAATATAAGAATATCATAGAAATAAATAGTTTTGATGAAATAACTAAAGAAATTGCTGTAGATAATCACTGTTTTGGGTGTACAGCTGGATCTGGAAGTTCCTGCGGTGGTGCATTAGTTTAACTAAAGGAATACTATTACTTTTTACTTTGTTTCCACCTTTCTTTTATATATAGACATGTATCGCATTTAATTGTTCCTTTTGGGAGACCATCTGAGTTTAGAGTTTCTAATGCTTCTATAATTTTTTTTTCTACCCAGGAGTCGTCACATTCTAGAGGTATCAAATGTTTTTCAAATTTTAGTTCCTGATTAAACATAGGTTGATTTTTAAGTCCATTAAAATATAAGATGTATGCCGTATTAGAGACTTTAAATCCATTTTTTCTAAATAACCACTGATACATTTCAAGTTGCCTTTTGTAACCCTTAGGATACTCCCATTTATTCCATGTTTCTTCCCAATTAAAGTTATTTTTAGCTGTTGACTTTACATCAGCAATTATTAACTCATTATCAGGCTTAATCCATACATCATCTACAGCTCCATAAAAATGGTATCGCTTTGCTTTATCTTGATAAAAAATTCCTTTCCAGTTATTTCTCCAATCATCCATTTTTTCATGCTTGAATGGAACTGCATCTATATTGTGTTCTTTAAACAAAGGGTGAGGTTTTTCATGTTTTCTGTAAAAATCAAATTCATTTTTACATAAATTGTCTACAGCGCTATTTAAGGTAAAGGGAAGCGTTCTAAGTTTTACTTTAAACTTGTAAGACAAAACAAAACATCTTTTGCAACTAATAAAAGATTCTACTGCAAATCTACTTATTTTTATCATTACCTTTTATTCCTACTCATCATTAGCATCTTCAAGTACTTTAAAATCATCTCCTGATCCTAAGCCTTTAAAGTGCCCTATTAATCTTTGTTGAGACTCTATTACTTTTTCTATTTGTTTTTCTCTAATTGCAAAAGATTTTTGCATACTTCTTTTATCAACTTCCAACTGATATTTTTGATCTTTTAAGTAGTCTAGAATAGATCTAACCAAACTAGCAAATTCTTTGCCCGTAACATAGTCATAAAAGAGGCTTTTTTTATCATTTCTAAAAGAAATCTGTGATTTTATTTTACTTTGTTCCAATATATTATTTCTAATAAGTTTTAAAGCTAATAAGTAATCATTAAACCCACATATAAAAAAATCATCTTCTTCTAATTTTTTTAGATCTTTTGGAAGATCTAAAGTTACAATAAGACCAAAATTTGCATTATTTCTTTTCATATCTTCTTTAAGTTTAGGTATCCAACTATTAGAAAACTTTTTTGCATTTTTTGACTCTATGCAAATGAGACCAAGTTCATTTTTATTAGCATCTTGAACATAAAGGCTAATGTCTGCACCATTAACACCTTTTGGAACTTCTTCTATTCTATCAATGGGAAACTCAGTTCTAAGCCTATTCTCTAATAAAAGTTCTCCAACTTCCCCTTGAGCCTGTTCAGAACCTTGGGTTGATTTATTTTTTAATTCTTTTATTAAGTTTTG
>CAYTJO010000009.1:0-3221 GCA_964438215.1 uncultured Rhodospirillaceae bacterium | reverse complement strand
CCTAAAAAAAAATTCGGACCACTGGATCCATTTCTCAATTTCAAAATTGACTGAAAGCTCCTTTTCTTTCAGTTGAATTGCTTTAAGTAAAGCTAGTTTGATTTCTCTATCTTTATTATTTTCTAAACTTTTTAATTTATTCTCTAAATCAAGTTTTTCTGTCTTTAAAACTAGCTCTTTATCAGAATATTCTGCTTTCAATTCTAATTTTAGTTTTTCTTTTAATAAAGTATCTTTTGTATTTAGCTTATTTTTTAGTTCTAGATTTCTTATTCTACTTTCTTCAAGTTGACTATTATATTTACTTATAATTTCTTCTTGTTTCTTGAAATATTCTTGCTTTAATTTTTCTTCAATATCTTTTCTATATGTTTTTTTCAAGTCAAAACCACAATTAGGGCACTTTTCATTCATACAATAATAATATCACATAAAAGTCTTTATCAAAGAAGATTTCCCATTTTACCATTTTGGTAATCACTAATTGCCTGGTCTATCTCTTGTTTAGTATTCATTACGAATGGACCATACGATACCAATGGTTCATCAATAGGCTCCCCAGTTAACAAAAGAGCTTTAAAGTTTCTTGAGGTTTTAAAATTTAAATTAGTTCCTAACTGATCAAAAACAATAACTGACTTATCTTTATAAGATTGACTTTCTACTTGAATGCTGCCTCTTAATATAACTAAAATAGTATTTATTTTTTCTTCTATTTTCAAAGAAATCTGTGATTTATTTTTTCCGTAAAAATCCATAATATTTATTTTAGTGAATGTTTTTGCAGGGCCACTTTTATTAAAAAAATTTCCTGCAATTAATCTAATATTTATTTCATCTGTTAGCTTTATAATTGGAATATCGTACTTTTTAATACTTTGATATTTAGGAGGAGTCTTTTTAAGTATTTTGGGAAGATTTACCCATAGTTGCAACATTTCAAATATTCCTCCAGAATTTGAAAAGTTTACAGAATGAAACTCATCATGAACAATTCCACTTCCTGCAGTCATCCATTGAACATCTCCAGGTTTTATTAATCCTCCTCCTCCAGAGGAGTCTCTATGTTGAATCTCTCCATGATAAGCTATTGTAACGGTTTCAAAACCCCTATGAGGATGTTCTCCAACTCCTTTGAGTGTTTTTGATTTTGGAAATTCTTTTGGACTTGCATAATCTATCATTATAAAGGGACTAATTATTGAGTTTATTTCTTCAGATGCTCTTAAAAGTCCATGGACATGAAATCCATTACCTACCCAATGTTTTAGTTTTTTCGTGCAAGATAAAAGTACTTTTTTAATCATTTTGTTCTAAAAGTTTTATTTGGAAACTAGTTAATTTTTAAACCACATCTAGCAAATAAATTAGGATCATTATTTTTAAAAGACAAGTTATATTTTAACTTAGTAGCATAATAAATTGTTATATATTTGCAAAATGAGATAATTTTATATTCTAAGCCTTTTCCATCATCGCTTCTCCTCAGAAAATGTTTAGGAGTAGCTGAGCCCTTTGAACTATTAATTTTGTAACATGATGATACATGATTACTTCTATCATTAGAAAATTTTTTTTTCTTATTTGTACTCCATTTATAAGCACCACTATCAAATGCATCTTTAAGTGAAACTACATGGTCAATATTTATTTTACAATATTTCTCAGTATAAAAACCAATTTTACTGTTTATTTTATATGGATCATACCCAAAAGAACTTCTTTCATACTTATCTTTTGCTTGAATAGCTAATGAAAAAAAAAAATTAAGGAAATGATTAATATAATCATTACCTTAACTTAACACTATTTTTATGAAATTAAGAAGACTTATTTGTAAGTCTAATATTAAGAAAATGCGCTCCTAATAAAACTAGTCCTCCAAACACTGTAAAAATAGTTTCTAGGGTTTCTCCTAAACCATCATTTTCATCATGTCCTAGCCCTTCACCTCCATGTTCTCCAATAAAAACTATATCGTGCGTAAAAATTGCAACTACAAGCATTAATAATCCAATACCAGCTAAAGATATACACTGGTAATTATGATGTTTAGCCAAAGATTTACCCATTGCAAACAAGCTTATTGGAATAGCTAATAAAACTAAAACAACGTGCACGTTCTCATCATTGATCCAAAATGATGCAAAACTAGGAATCATAAGAATTACCAAAGGGAGAGCTATACAATGCAATATACAACATACCGATAAACAAATAGATAACTTATCACTAAACTGTTTATTAAAATGTGTAATATTCATAATAATATCTCCTATTACTTTTTAATGATCATGTCCATCATGTGCACCTGAACCTAAATACATAACGTATTGAAAAATGAACTGATTATCTACTATATTTGCTTGAGGCTTTTCATGATTAAGTTGTAATCTAATCACAGAAGCAGAATCAAATTCCCACTCAGACATTACAGAGTATGCCTCAGGATCATTTCCTCCTGAGTCTAAAGCACTACCAACTAATCCAGTTGGAGTATCTGCAGCTAACATTTTACTGTATCTAAAACCCATACTTAAGTGATCATTAAATTGATTCACTAAGGCTATGTAGTAGCCGCTATCATCGTCCTCAAAACTTACTCTTCCCGTAGACTCTTCACTATCCTCAAAGGTACCATCCTGATTTCTGTAAAAATACTCAGCACTAATTTTAAATTTACTCACAGAACTATATGAATTTTCATAGTCTAAACTCACTATAGATAAATCACTATCTCCTCTAAATGTTACATTATCTTCATTACTTACTCTTCCGTTCGGAGCTCTTGATTTACCTGAAAGGTGGTACAAATTAAAAGCTATTTTCTCTACACCAGACATACTAAAAGCGTATTTGTAATAAACAGACCAAGCATCGCTTCCTTGACCTTCAGTGGTGCTATTTCCAAATGGAAAATCTTCCCCTCTGAATATACCAAAGCCTATCTCGTTTATGTTTTTCCCAGGAAGTAAATATGAAGTTTCAACTCCATCATCATTATAAGATTTATTTAAAAATACTCTATATGGAAGTGGCCTATCAGCAAAATCATCTGCATGCGCATGCTGAGGATTTAATGCTCCTACATTCCAAAACGCTCTCCCTATTTTAAAATATGTATTATCTAAAAAACTTTCTTCTAAGCTCTCAACATAAGCTTCTTCTAAATCTTTTTTATCTGCTCCATCTTCCCTAACTTTAGCAGCTGATAATGAACC
>CAYTJO010000008.1:3015-14435 GCA_964438215.1 uncultured Rhodospirillaceae bacterium | reverse complement strand
TATTTGACAATACAGAGCATGCTAAGCGTTAATTTAGCAAGCAAGATTTTGGGATCATTTATACAAGACTTACTAATCCAAACGTATCTGATTTGGAAGAAAGAATTGCTAGCTTAGAAAAATCAAGAGCTTCAGTAGCATGCTCATCAGGACATGCTGCTCAACAATTAGCTTTTGTTCCATTACTAAATAATGGCGATCATTTTATATCTTCAAACAAATTATACGGTGGATCAATAAACCAGTTCAGTAAAACCTTTGAAAAATTTGGATGGAATTGTGATTTGATAGACCCAGATAATATTTCAAACTTTGAAAACAGTATTAGAGATAAAACTAAATTTATATTTATAGAAACTCTTTCAAATCCAGATGGTTCTATTGTTGATATTGAAAAAGTTTCTAAGATTGCAAAAAAGCATCATATACCTCTTATTGTAGATAACACATTAGCTACTCCCTTTATTCACAATCCTATTGATTGGGGAGCTAATATAATAACTCACTCTCTTACTAAATTTATATGCGGCAATGGTACAAGTATGGGAGGAATTGTTATAGATTGTGGAAATTTTGATTTTTTAAAGGATGATAAATATCCTGGCTTAAGCCAGCCTAATCAATCTTATAATGGAATAAAGTTTTCAGAAACCTTTGGAGATTTTGGGTACGCCATGAAAGTAAAAGCAGATGCCTTAAGAGATTTAGGATGCACGCTATCTCCTCAAAACGCATTTAATATTCTAAATGGATTAGAAACTCTTCATCTAAGAATGAATGAGCATTTATTAAATGCTAAGATAGTTGCAGAATTTCTTGACTCTCACCCCAAAGTTTATGATGTGTCTTACGCAGGGTTAAAATCTAGTAAATATTATAAGTTTGCAAAAAAATACATGCCAAAAGGACCTGGATCAATATTTACCATAAAATTAAAAAAAGGGTACAAGGCCTGTATAAATTTGGTTGAATCAGTAAGACTTTTTTCACATGTAGCAAATATAGGAGATACTAGAAGTTTAATTATACACCCAGCATCTACTACTCATAGCCAATTATCTAAGGAAGATAAAATCAAGGCAGGCGCAGCTCCAGATACTATTAGGTTATCTATTGGGTTGGAAACAGTAGAAGATATAATTGATGATTTAGATATTGCTTTAAAATAATATTAATCTTCAACCCAAATTCCCTGTCCTATAGATAAAGATGAGCCATCTATAAATTCTATAAACCTATCTGGCTCTAAATTAATCCAAAATGTAAAACATTTATCTTTTGATCCTAAAACATACCATTCTGTTTTATCAAGCAACATAAATAAAGTTAATCTATCGACATCAAGTTCTTTTTTATCATAAGAAAAGTCATTATAGTTTCTGATAAATGAACTTCTTAAAGCAAGGTTTAAGTCCATTTCTTTATATGCTTTAAAAAAGTTTCTAGCCTCATCTAGTTTTAGGTTATAATCCTGACAATTCTCTTCAGAAATTTTTCCAAAACTTTTGCTTATTAAAAAGCTAATTAAAAAAAAAATTATTACTATTTTCATATTTTTTCAATATTATAGTAAAATGATAGAAGATGAAATAACTTTAAAAACAAAGGATGGTTATTTAGACTGCAAAGTTTTTATAACTGATGAAAAGAAGCACCCTCCAATAATATTCTACATGGATGCGCCTGCTATACGAGAAGAATTAAGAGATATGTGCAGGAGAATTGCCAAAAATGGCTATAATGTTGTATTACCTAATTTATTTTACAGAGTAGGAACTGAAGGCAATTATCCGTTCAACCAAGTCAATTATAAAAATACCAAAGAAGAATTACAGAAAATGATTACTACCATGAACAATACAACAAATTTAATGGTTACTGAAGATACCAAATTTATATTGGATTACATATCTAAAATTTTTTTAAATAATAAAAAAGTAGGCATTGTTGGTTATTGCATGAGTGGAAGATTTGTCGTATCTTGCGGTGCTATGTATCCAAACAAAATTTCTGCCATAGCATCTTTTTATGGCGTGGATATCTTAACAGAAAAATCTGACTCACCTCATTTACTTGCTGATAAAATTAAAGGAGAACTATATTTAGCCTTTGCTGAAAATGATGTATGGGTTCCCAAAAATATATTAGAAAAAATCAAGATTGCTTTCTCTAATAAACATAATAAAGTCAATCTTGAAACATATTAAGGAACAGATCACGGATTCGCATTTCCCAATAGAAGTACATACGTAAAAGATGCAGCTGAAAAACATTGGAAAAGATTATTTAATTTATTCAATAAAAATTTAAAAATATTAAAATAATCCTGATTTTTTTCAATATTATTATTTTAAAATATGCTTGCACAGAAATATATGCTAATAGAAAATATTTAATTTAACTAAAAGAATTATTTATTCTTTCACAAACTAAAGTTATTAGCTTTCTTGTATCACTTATTTTAGCGCCAATCGTTAAAAATCCATGTATTTGTCCTTTAAATTCTAATACATCAACAGAGTTACCTGATTTTTTTAAAGCTTTTGCATATGCTATCCCTTCATCTTTAAGAGGATCACAGCCTGCCAATGTGAATTGAAGGATATATTAACGCCTGAAAAGAAATTAAAGGGAAGGAATTAATAATTGCATTAATACAACAAACTGCAGCAATATTTCCTCCAGCACTATCACCGCATAAAGCTATTTTAGTTTTATCATAAGGCAAATTTAAAGAGTTATGAGCAATAAAATTAATAGCCTCTACAGATTCATTAATAGCGACAGGGAATTTATGCTCAGGCGCTAATCCATAATCAATTGAGATTACATCAAAATTTCCTTTAATAGCTAATTGTCTACAAATTACATCATGAGTATCTAAGTCACCTATTACCCATCCACCACCATGAAAAAAAATTGTCACTGGTAATAATTTTTTTTCATTTTTAAAACCTCTATAATAGCGAGCATTGATATATTTTCCTTTAACTGGGATTTTAATATTTGAAACTCGATAAATATGAGGAGGCCGAGGAGATAAAGACCCTCTCATTGCCAAATAGGATTTTCTTGCCTCAATATAATTCAATTTATGAAGAGGAACTCTTTCTCCATTTTTTTCTAACCTCTCTATGTCATTTATAATTTTTAATGCCTCAGGATTTAGTTCATCTTTTTTCAAATTACTTTCCTCATATTATTAAAAATGGTCGGTGCGGCAGGATTTGAACCTACGACCCCTAGTCCCCCAGACTAGTGCGCTACCAGACTGCGCTACGCACCGATATCAAATTAGTGATTTAATTTTTTTAAATATTGTATTTTCACTTTCATCTAATGAAATTGTTCCAAAAAATTCTCCTCTTTTTTTAAAAATGAATAACTGAGAGCTATGATCTAATGTATAGAAATCTTTATCTATATATATTTTTTTATAATAAACGTGCATGCTGTTTAAAAACTTTCTCATATTTTCTAGGCTTCCCGTAATACCAATAATGTCTTTATGAAAATTATTTAAATATTTATTCATTTCTATAACTTTATCTCTTTCTGGATCAACTGTAACAAAAAAGAAATTAATTTTTTTACTGTCACTTCCTAACTTTATTATTATCTGGGATATCTCAGTCAAAGTTAAAGGACAGATATCAGGACAATTTAAAAAACCAAAAAAAAATATTGAAGTAGAACTAATAACTTTATTAGCCTTAAGTATTTTTCCTTCATGAGTAATCAAATTTAAACTATTTAAGTTTTTATTTATAGAAAATTCATTTTCACTTTTTTTATTTTTAAAAAAAAGAAAAACAAAAAATATTAAAATAATAACAGCTGCTATTGTCAAAATTTTTTTATTTCTATTCATAGAGCTTTTTTATTTTAACTAACGTTTCTGTTATTTGTTCTAATTTTTTTGAAACTTCTTCAGGAACTTGCAATTTTCCTTCAGATTTAATATCTTTTATTTTATTTTTTGATAAATAATTTTTAACTCCCTTAATACTATACCCTTCTTCATATAAGAGTTCTTTTATCCTGCGCAGTAAATTTACATCACTTTCCGAATATAACCTTCTTCCACCTTTTCTTTTTAAAGGATTAACTTGAGTGAAACTATCTTCCCAAAATCTTAGTATATGCTGAGGAGTTTGTATCATTTTTGATACTTCCCCTATTGTTTTATAAGCATCAGAACTTTTCATTTTAATAAATCTATTTATTAATATTATTTTTTAGTAGTTTAGAGCTTTTAAACCTAACTACTTTTCTTTTTTTTATTAATGCCTCTACTCCTGTTTTAGGGTTTCTACCATACCTTTCATTTTTTTTTCTTGATGAAAAATTACCTAACTTAGGTATTTTTACTTCCTCTCCTCCTATAACTTTATCTTCTATAATAGAAAAGAAGGTTTCTATAAAAGACTTAGCCTCTTCTTTGGAAAACCCTAATTTAAGATTAATTTTATCAGCTATATCTTGTTTGGTTAAGTTTTTTCTAATCAATCTTTACCTCTCTCGATGATTTTAAGTTATCTATACCTTTAATTATCTTATCTCCTACACCTTCTTTAGAGAACTCATAGGCTATATCTATAGCGGACGCAAAACTTAGCGCATCAGCTCCACCATGACTTTTTACAACTATACCATTAAGTCCTAAAAAAAGAGCTCCATTTCTAGTTCTAGGATCTAATTTTGCTTTTAGTAAACCCAATGAATTTTTAATAAGTAAATATGAAATCTTTCCTACAAAACTGTCTAAAAACATTCTTTTTATGTAAAAAGCACATAATTTAGCAATTCCTTCTGCAGTTTTTAAAGCAATATTTCCAGTAAAACCGTCAGTTACTACTACATCAACTACTCCATTAGTTATAGCATTTCCTTCTACAAATCCGCTAAACTGATCTGATAAATAACTATTTTTTAAATACTCAGAAGCCTCTTGTAATGATACTTTTCCCTTTTCCTGTTCTGTTCCCACATTTAATATTCCTATCTTTGGCTTTTCTTTTCCCAAAATAATCTTCGCAAATTCTGCACCCATTATAGCAAATTGTATAAAGTTTTCTGTGTTACATTCTACATTTGCTCCTAAATCTAGCATAACAAACTCACCATAAGAGTGTGGGATAGTCGTAGCTATTGCTGGTCTACTAATACCACTTAGTGTTCTCAATTTAAATTTTGAAAGAGCCATTAATGCTCCCGTATTACCTGCAGAAACTAGAGCATCTACTTTTTTATTTTTAAGCCAGTCTAAGGACTCGCCCATGCTAGTATTTTTACTTTTTCTTAATACTACAGAAGGTTTATCATCAGGTGATACAACGGAATCAGTCCCTATAATCTCGAAGCATCCTTGTAAATTGGAAAACTTGCTTATTATCTTATTTATTGCTTTAAAATCACCAAAAAAAATATATTTGGAGTCAGGGTGTCTTTCTTTACTTATAGAAGCACCATAGATAATTTCTTCTGGTCCTTTATCACCACCCATGACATCAATAGCTATTGTGAGGCTATTAGACATTGCAATTAATCTTTTCTTTCTTCTTCTTTCTTAAATTGAACTACCTGTTTTGCATTATAGTAACCACAACTTGGACAAACATGATGTGGTCTTTTTTCTGCTCCACAGTTGGGACATTCCATAACCAAACTATCACTTAAAGCATGATGAGATCGTCTTTTCCCTCTTCTAGATGAAGAAATTTTTTTTTTAGGTACAGCCATAAAATTACCTCTTATAATTATTAATAAATTTTTCTAAATCAAAAAATATATCACTATTTTCTTTAATTTCGACTAATTTTTTTGATTTAATAGTTTTTAAATTAATCAAAAAATAATCTATCATAATTGATATATTTTTTTTATCTATATTTTTTTTTGAACTATATATATTTCTAAATAAAGTTTGATATAACAATTCTCTTTCATCTTTAGATTTATTATACGCGTTTACTCTTCCTGCTACCCCTTCAGACATTTGATAGATTTTTTTACCTACAGAAAGATCTCCAACTCCTATTTCTCTTAAATTAGAATCAAAATCTTTATACATAATATTTAAAACTTCGTCATAAATTTTTTCCTCTAATGAACCTTTTTGGAAAAGAACAGTATGAATAAAAAAAAGGTGCAGAATTATTAAATCAAACCTTCCATCTATGGTATCTGGAACTTCTAAGTTTGTATAAAAAATTTTATTTCTTGAGTATAAAACTATTTTTTTATAGATTAAATAAGAAATATTCTTAATGTTATTTTTTTTTGTATTTATAAACATTTATACTTAAGAATCCTTTTAGTTTTACTTTTATGTTTTTGCATGTAATAAGATTAGTTTTAAATTTTTCAATTATATTAGTTTTAATTTATAGTTGTACTCCTAGAATATCAAGACATGGAAATTTTTTTACTCAGGATGAACTTAAAGTTTTACAATCTACTCAACTTAATAAATCTGAAATTATAGAAATACTTGGGCAACCATCTACAAGATCTACTTTCTCTGACAATGTATGGTATTATATTTATTTCATTCAAAAAGAAAGAGCTTATTTTAGAGTCAAAAATACTAGTAATACAATTTTAAAAATAAAATTTGATAAAAAACAAAATGTAAAAAACTATAATATTATTAGAAATGATGCTGCTATAAAAATTGATATAAGCAATGATAAAACATCCAGCTCAGCCTTTAAAAGAGGTCTAGTAAGAGAATTACTAGACTCTTTTAGAAGAAGGCTTGAAGAACCAGATTAGTGAGACAAAAATGCTAATAATAATAAAGCTACAATATTAGTAATTTTTATCATGGGGTTTACTGCAGGACCTGCAGTATCTTTGTAAGGATCACCTACTGTATCTCCCGTTACTGCTGCCTTATGTGCATCAGACCCTTTTCCTCCATGATTTCCGTCTTCAATATATTTTTTAGCATTATCCCAAGCGCCACCTCCTGATGTCATACTAATAGCTACATATAAACCAGTTATAATAACGCCTAGCAACATTGCACCTAAAGAAATAAAAGCCTCTGATCTGCCTGCGACATTTTCTATTATAATGTAAAAAACTATAGGAGCTAAAACAGGTAACAGAGAAGGAATTATCATCTCCTTAATTGCAGACTTTGTTAATAGATCAACCGTTTTACTATAATTAGGTTTGCTTTTACCTGACATAATTCCTTTGTTTTCTGAGAATTGCCTCCTAACTTCCAAGACTACTGATGAAGCAGCCCTTCCTACTGCAGTCATAGAAAGTGCGCCAAATAAAAATGGCAACAACCCTCCAAAAATTAGCCCAACTATCACAAATGGGTTATCCAAGGAAAAGTTTATTTCTAATCCTTCAAAATAAGGATAAGTCGAAGAATTAGCTATAAAGTAGTCTAAATCTTCTCTGTATGCACCAAATAAAACTAGAGCTCCTAAGCCTGCTGACCCTATAGCATAACCTTTAGTAACTGCCTTGGTTGTATTACCCACAGCATCTAGATTATCAGTGGTCTTTCTAACATTATCTGATAGGTTAGCCATTTCAGCTATTCCACCTGCATTATCTGTGACTGGACCATAAGCATCGAGAGCAACTACCATTCCAGCTAAAGCCAGCATGCTAGTTACTGATATAGCTATTCCAAATAAACCTGCTAAACTATTAGAAATAATAATAGCAATACAAATAACTATTGCAGGAATCGCAGTAGACTGCATTGAAATAGCTAATCCCTGTATAACATTAGTAGCATGGCCGGTCTCTGAAGCTTTAGCTATAGACTTAACTGGCCTAAAGTTAGTAGAAGTATAATATTCTGTAACCCATATAAATAAGGCAGTAACTGCTAAACCTATAATTGAACAGTAAAAAATATCATAAGCTGTAAAATCTCCGTTAGAACTTGAAAATATAGCACTCGTACCTATAAAAATTTCTATGATAGCATAAATTCCTATTAAAGATAAAATCGCAGAAACTAGAAAACCCTTGTATAAAGCTCCCATGACTGAACCATTTTTAGAAAGTTTTACAAAAAAAGTACCGATAATTGATGCTAATATACACACACCGCCTATTGCAAGAGGAAGATTCATTAATAAAGTTTCTGAATTTCCGCTAAAAAAAATTGAAGCAAGCACCATAGTAGCTACGACAGTTACTGCATATGTTTCAAATAAATCTGCAGCCATTCCAGCGCAATCTCCTACATTGTCTCCTACATTATCTGCTATAACAGCAGGATTTCTGGGATCATCTTCTGGAATACCTGCCTCAACTTTACCAACTAAATCGGCTCCCACATCTGCTCCTTTAGTAAAAATTACTCCCCCTAATCTTGCAAAAATGGAAATAAGAGATGCTCCAAAAACAAGAGCTACTAATGGGTCAATTAAGTCTCTTCCTTGAGCACCTGAATTAATTAGATGATAATATGTAAAGCAAATAGCTAAAAGTGACAAACCTGCAACTAGCATTCCAGTGACAGCTCCCGATTTAAAAGCAACATTTAATCCCTGAGCAAGTCCTTTTTTTGCAGCTTCTGTTGTTCTGACATTTGCTCTTACTGAAATATGCATTCCAATAAAACCAGCTACTCCTGATAATAATGCTCCTATTGAAAAACCTAGTGCAACATTAAAATCGAAAAAAATTGAAATTAAAATAAATATCAATATTCCTACAAAAGAAATCGTAATATATTGCCTTTTTAAATAGGCCGAAGCACCCTCTTGTATAGCCCTAGAAATTTCGCGCATTTTCTTATTTCCCGCAGGCATATTCAAAACTTGTTTAGCAGTAATAAATCCGTACAGTAATGCTACAATACCAGCAATACTTGAAAATAAAAATATTTGTTCCATCACATTTCACCCTTTGTAATTTATTAATTTTTGTACAATGCCAGATGTATTGATTTAATGCAATATCTATTTAACCAATAATCTACAAATGAGAAAATCCTCCAGAGACCCTCTTATTATCTAGAAAAACTCCCTTTCCATTGGTTAATTGTCCTATTACAGAAATATTTAATTTAAATATATCTTGTAACTTATTTATTTGATGCAGTTTTTTTTTATTGAAAGTAAAAGCAAGTTGATAATCATCACCAGCTGTCAGAAAGTCTTTTAGAAAAAAAATTTTTTCTTTTATAAGTAATTTTGCATTATCAGACAATGGTATATCTTTAGATGATAGTCTAACTCTACAATCAGCTAATTCACCTAACTTTCCTAAATCATCAATCAAACTATCAGAGATATCTATACAACAACTTGCATAATATGATAGGCTTTTTGCAAACTCATGCAATTGAGGTGGATAAAGAAAAGAATGTATTGCAATTTTTTTTTGTTTACCGTTAGAAATTTTAATTTTATTTTGAAGAAGGTTTAAGCCAATGTAAGAATCTCCTATATATCCAGTTACTCCTATACAATCTCCTTCTTTTCCTCCCTTTCTGTATAGAATCTTTTGTAAAGGTTTTTTTCTTCCAATAGCAGTAACACTTATTGCTATAGGCCCATCATAAGAAACAAGGTCCCCACCAGCAATTTTAATTTCCACCATGTCAATAGCTTGCTTAATTCCTTTAACAATATTTCTCAAAATAATATTGCTATTAAATTTTGGAATAGATAAAGATAAGAAAATACAATATGGCGAGACTCCCATAGCAGCCAAGTCACTGGTAGCACATAAAATAGCCCTAGTGGCCATTAATTTTGGATTTAAAAATTTAGGACAATGTATTCCTTGTATAAAATTATCTACGCTTATTAAATAGTTTTCATTTTTAAAATGATTTAAAATAGCAGCATCATCCTCTAAATTGAGAGAATCTCGAAAATTTTTACTCAGTGGTAAAAGATATTTTTTAATAAAGTTAGTTTCTTTCATTTTTTCTAATTGTTTTGCTAAGTCTATCTAGAATACCATTAATAAAACCTGTATTTATTTTATTAAAAAATAATCCTGCGATTGATACATATTCATTTATTATAACTTTATGAGGTATTTCTAAACAAAAAGAAAGTTCAAAAACTCCTAAACTAATGATTGCTCTCATCGTAGGATCTACTCTCTCATATAACCAATTTTCAGATAAATTTTTCTCAATTAAATGCTGAATTGTTTTCTCATTGGCACAAACTCCTAATACTATTTTTTCGAATAGTTTTTTATCAAAATTATTTAATTGTTCCTTTAGAGAATCTTCATTCAGGCTCTCAAAATCTCTGATTATTTTTTTTATATCAGCTCTAGAAAAATAATATTGGAATATAACTTGTACTGCTGCTACTCTAGCATTTCGCTTAACTTTCATATGTATATTTACGTCTTAGCTTTATTTGGTTAATGCAAGCTTTAGCAGCGACTCTTCCTTTTCCTATAATATTATCATTAGAGATAGATCTTATTAATGCTTGATCATAGTTTTCGCAAGTTAGTATTCCATAACCCAATGCTAAACCTTCTAGGGATAGTTGCATTAGAGCCCTTGCACTTTCCTGACAAACATAATCATAATGAGTTGTCTCCCCTCTAATAACACATCCCAATGTGATATAGCCATCAAATTTATTTTTAGCAAATGTAATAATAGATGGTATTTCAAATACTCCAGTTACAGTTTCTGTAGTATAGAGAAAATTTTGAAAAGAAATTTCATCAACTGACTCTTTTAATAGATTATCGTAAATTTTCTGATAATAATTACTTGCTATAATAAGGATATGTTTTTTTCTTTGCATCTTTATATACTTTTTTTTCCTATTACTTTTAAATCAAAACCTTCTAATCCTATAATTTCCTGTTTGGAGTTAGTTAATAATAACATTTTTCTTACTCCTAAATCTCTGAGAATTTGTGCTCCTACCCCATATTCTCTAAATTGTGAACTTTTTTTTTCTTCATGTATTTGTGAAGAAAATTGGGATTTGTTATCTTTTATTATTACCAAAACTCCTTTTTTATTGCTATTTATTTCTACCATTGCTTTTTTAATAGAACAACTACTTACTGATTTATTAATTAATTTTCCATCAAATAAATCACTCACATAATTTATTTTTTGTACCCTTACAAGAGTATTTTCATCTTCTTTTATTTCTCCCTTTACTATTGCAAAATGTTCTGTCTTATCTATTTCATTAGAGTAACAAAAAAAATCAAAATCTCCTGCAAAATCAGTACTTAATTTGTCTGTAAAAATTTTTTTTACTATAGGATCTTTATGAACTCTCCATCTTATTAAATCTTCTATAGATGCAAGTTTTAAATCATGATGTTTGCAAAAATTTTTTAAATCGACAATTTTAACGGCCCCTTCGCATATTGAGTACTGAGTATGGATCTTTAAATGTGTAAATTGATTTTTATTTGTATTACTCATTTGAGCG
>CAYTJO010000008.1:0-3005 GCA_964438215.1 uncultured Rhodospirillaceae bacterium | reverse complement strand
ACTTCCATCATCATTCATAATTTCACAAATAACTGCTGATGGATTTAATCCTGCCAACCTTGCAATATCTATTGCTGCTTCAGTATGTCCTGCCCTTGATAATACACCGCCATTTCTTGCAACTAAAGGAAATATATGCCCAGGTGTAGTTAAATCATTTTTTCCTTTAGTACTATCTATTGCAGTTTGTATAGTTTTTGAACGATCTGCAGCCGATATTCCAGTAGTCACTCCTTCTTTTGATTCTATAGAAACTGTAAAAGCAGTATCAAATTTACTTGCGTTTCTCCTATCCATTCTTTTTAGATCAAGGACTTTTGACCTTTTTTCAGTTAATGCTAAACAAATAAGGCCTCTACCATATTTTGCCATGAAATTTATTACATCAGGAGTAACTAATTGCGCTGGAAAGATTAAATCTCCTTCATTCTCTCTATTTTCATCATCAACCAGCACAAAAACTTTTCCATTTCTTGCACATTCTACAATTTCTTCAATACTTGATAACTCCAAAACTACCTCTTTAATTTTTTCTTATATTTTTATTTATGTATCTAGCCAATATATCAACTTCAATATTAACCTTATCACCTTTTTCTAATTTACCAAGTGTAGTTATTTTATTAGTATGGGGAATTAAATTAACTGAAAAACTATTTTTAGATACATTATTTACAGTTAAAGAAACTCCATCTATTGAAATTGAGCCTTTTTTACAAATAAATTTATTCATTTTTTGAGGTAATAAAAAATTCATCAAAATAGACTTTTCAAGGGGGGTTTTTTCTTTTACTTTAGTTACTCCATCTACATGACCTGTTACTATATGACCTCCTAATTCATCACCTACCCTTAACGACTTTTCTAAATTTATGACTGTTCCTAGTTGCCAATCTTTTGCAGTTGTTAACCGTAATGTTTCTTCAGAAATATTAACTGAAAAACTATTCAATCTTTTCTTTATAACCGTAAGACATATTCCTGAACACATTATTGAAGACCCAATTAACGATTTTTTTAAATCCATCTTGGTTTCTATTTTATATTCTGCCGGATCTCTGGCACTAATACTTTTTATAAGCCCTATATCCTCTGTAATGCCTGTAAACATTTTAAACTATTTTTTTATAAATTTTATTTAATTCGTTATTAATCCAAATTTCTAACTTATTATCTTTTAAACCTATTTGATTATAGATAGAAAAGCTATTTTGCTTATTTAATTTATTAAATGAATGAAGTCCTTCACTGCCAATAAAAGTTTTAGATTTATATATATACATAAAGTCACAATAATTTGAGTTTAAAAATGATGAAGCAGTTTTTGCACCGCCTTCTACTAAAATGTTTCTAAGTTTTAGTTCATAAAGTATTTTTATAATACTAGTTATGCATAATAGACCACCAGTTGATGTTTTAACTTGATAAACCTTAATGCCTTTTGAAATAAAATATTTAGCCTTTTTAGGCTCTACAGGTTTTGCAGTAAAAACTACAAGCGGGTTATATTTTATAGTTTTTAATAATTTTGAATCAGTTTTTAAACTTAAGTTTGTATCTAATAATAATCTGTAAATATTTTTTTTATAACCTGCTACTCTTACAGTTAAGCTTGGGTTATCATGGATATAAGTATTTGTTCCAACTAATATAGCGTCGTAATTACTGCGTATTTGATGTACGTGTTTTCTAGAAGTTTTTGATGTTATCCATTTACTAGTTCCGTTGGAATAAGTAATTTTACTGTCAGCACTATTTGCTAATTTAATTGTAATTGAAGGCCTTTTTAAAACATGAAAACTATATTGAGAATAATTTAATAAAAAATGTTCAAAATCTAGAGGAGCTACTCTTGCATGCACTCCATTTTTTATCAAGCTATGAAAACCTTTTTTAAATGTTAATTTATTATAATCTAACATTCCTATAATTACTTCTTTAACTCCAGCATTTATTATTTGGTTTGTACATGAATTTAAATTATCATCTAAGCAGCAAGGTTCTAAAGTAATATACATAGTAGATCCTGATGAGTTTTTTCCTGCCATTTTCAGGGCATTTTCTTCAGCATGAGGTCTACCGTTTAAAGACGTATGTCCTACCCCAATAATCTGATTATCTTTTACTATTATACATCCTACTGGAGGATTTTTTCCTGTATTACCTATAGCACGACTTGCTTGATAAAATGCTGCATTTAGCCATAAACTATCCATGATTACTGCTTGGAATTATCCTTTAGCTCACCCAAAAAATCTTCAAAATCTTTTGCTTCTCTAAAGTTTTTATAAACTGATGCAAATCTTACATAAGCTACTTGGTCTATCTCAGAAAGAGACTCCATTACTAATTTTCCTATCAGGTGAGAAGGTATATCTACCTCTCCAGAGCTTTCTAATCTTCTAACTATTCCGCTAATTAGTTTTTCTATTCTGTCCGCATCAACTTTTCTTTTTCTTAATGCAATAATGATAGAATTAGCTAGCTTATCTCTATTGAAAGGAGTTCTTTTTCCGTCTTTCTTAATTACAGTTAAGTCCCTCAACTGAACTCTTTCAAAAGAAGTGAAGCGCGAGCCGCAGTTGGGACAAAGCCTTCGTCTTCTTATTGCAGAACCATCTTCTGTGGGCCTTGAGTCCTTTACTTGTGTTTCTAAATTATTACAAAAAGGACACTTCATTTTTTTTTTTGGTAAATAGGAAAGTTTTGGCATAGTTTTCTTATATCTTTAAGAACTAATGCCTCTGTTTTATTAATAAGTTCCACATCTTTTGAAGGTAACACCTCAATAATTTTAGATATACTTTCTGCAATAAACTCAAATTGATCTTCTTTAAAACCTCTAGTAGTACCTGCTGCAGTACCAACTCTAATACCTGATGTAATAAAAGGAGATAGCTTATCAAAAGGAACTGCGTTTTTGTTGCATGTAATACCAGCTCTATCTAAGCTTTCTTCAGCTACTTTTCCTGTAACTTGTTTGCTTTCCAAATCAACTAGAACCA
>CAYTJO010000007.1:15062-15398 GCA_964438215.1 uncultured Rhodospirillaceae bacterium | reverse complement strand
GGTGATGTATTATCTAAATTATTATCTAAAACAGGATTTAATGTTACTAAAGAATATTATGTCAATGATTTGGGAGCGCAAGTAGATAATTTAGCATTAACCATAAATCATCATATCCAAAATTATAAAAATAATAGGGAAGCCCCGTTATTAGAAAATATGTATAAAGGAGATTATCTTAAAAATATTGCGCATAATTTTGTTAAAAACAAACCTTTTGATCATAAAGATTTTGAAAAACTAAAAGAATATTCAGTGGCTAGTAATTTAGATTTAATAAATAAAGATCTGAAAAGCATAGGAGTTACTTTTAATAATTATGTTTCTGAAAAAACT
>CAYTJO010000007.1:12798-15052 GCA_964438215.1 uncultured Rhodospirillaceae bacterium | reverse complement strand
ATTTTTTTTTTATTTTATTTTTTTTTATTTTATTTATATTTTTTTATTTTTAAAAAAAAAATTTTTTTATAAAATATTTTATTTTTATTTTTATTTTTAATAATTATTTTTTTTAAAAAAAAAATAATTAAAAAATAATTTTTTAAAATTTTTTTTAAAATTTAAAAAAAAAAAATGATATTTATTTGGGAGTCTTAGAAAAACCTAAAGGAAAAAATGATTCTGATTGGAAACCAATTAAGCAACTTTTGTTTAAATCTTCTAAGTATGGGGATAAATCAGATAGAGTAATAAAGAAGGATAATGGAGACTGGACATATTTTGCCTCAGATATTGCATATCATTATGATAAAGCTAGTAGAGGTTATGATGAGATAATAAATATTTGGGGAGCAGACCACGCTGGTTACATAGATAGAGTGAAGGCCTCTTTAAGTGCTCTTGGATTTGAAGATACGGTTTTTACAGTAAAACTTTGTCAAATTGTAAATCTAATTGATAAAAAAAAAGTAATAAAAATGTCAAAAAGATCGGGAAACTTTGTGCTAGTTAGCGAAATTCTACCAAAAATTAGTAGGGATGTTCTTAGGTTTTTTATGTTAACAAGAAAAAATGATGCCCATTTAGACTTTGATTTAGAAAAATGCTTAAATGAAACCAATGAAAATCCTAGTTTTTATGTACAATATGCATATGCTAGAATAAGTTCTCTCAAAAATATAGCTAAGCAAAAAAAAATTAAGTTAGACGAAAGTAAAACTGGAAGTATTGAGAAACAAATATTACCTCCTGAAATAAATATAATAAAGTGTTTGTCTTTATGGCCAAAAATTATTCAGTCTTCAGTTACTTACAGAGAACCACACAGAATAGTATATTATTTAATAGAACTATCAGGTAGATTTCATACATACTGGAGTTTAGGAAAAAGTGATAAGAAATATAAAATTTTATCAGAAGATAACCTTGATTTAACGAAAACAAGATTATTGCTTTTGGAGATGATACAAAGTGTAATTAAAAATGGGCTTGAAATACTTTCAGTAAGTGTAAAAGATAAGATGTAAAATAATAGGTGAAATTATAAAATTAAATTATAAAATAATTCTTCTAATTTTTGGTATATTAAACATTGTGTTAGTTTTTTTGTCAGCTAAGACCCTTAAATTTGTATTCAAAAACCCTGAAAAGGAAGAAAATATTAACTTACCAGTTATTGAGCCATTAAAAGAAAATATAAAAGAAAAACCTGATGAAATTGAATTATTTCCTCATTCAAATAGCAGTATATGGGATGCATTCAAAAAAAACGGAGAAACTAATGTTACTGAAAACAAAGAAGCTAACATTGTAAGAGAAGAAAAAGAAGTTCTAAATGATGATAAAAATAATACTGAATTAAAATCTAGTAAACCTGTAGTAAAGGAGAAAAAACCTGTAGCAAAGGAGAAAAATAAAAATATGGATAAAGGTTATTTCTTTATTCAGCTAGCTTCTGTAACTGATATGAAATTAATAGAACCAGAGTGGAAAAGATTGAAGAAAATTTATATAGAACTTTCAAAGAAGAAATATAATTATAAAAGAGTAAAACTTAAAAATGGAAAAACTTTTTACAGATTGTTTGTAGGAGAATTTAGTTCAAAAGAAGCAGCAAAAGATTTTTGTAAAATGGTACTAAAAAAAAATACTTGTATAATTAAATACTATGATTAATTATGCTGTTGTAGTTGGTATAAAAGGGCTATTTCTTAGTGAAAAAGAGAAAGAGTATTTAAAAAAATATAAGCCTATAGGAGTAATTTTATTTAAAAGAAATATTTTAAACAAAACTCAGGTAATCTCTCTGATAAAAGAGACTAAAACTATCCTTGGTTCTAAAGTGTTAATAATGGTAGATCAGGAAGGAGGTAAAGTTTCAAGATTGAGTAAAAAGTTTTGGCCTGTTTTCCCTCCTGCCAATTATTTTGGTGAAATGGCTTTAAAGGACTTAAGTATTGCAAAAAAAGAAACTTTTAAAAACTATTATTTTATTGGAAAAGAATTGAAAAAAATAGGAGTAAACTACAATTGTGCACCTGTTTTAGATTTATTAGTAAAAAATTCTAATAAAGTGATAGGTAGCAGGGCTTTTTCTAGAAACCCTAAAATAGTAAGTGTATTAGGTTTAGAGGCATGCAAAGGATTAATAAAAGCAAAGGTTAAACCTGTAATTAAGCACATTCCTGGACACGGAAGATCTAAAGATGACAGT
>CAYTJO010000007.1:2183-12788 GCA_964438215.1 uncultured Rhodospirillaceae bacterium | reverse complement strand
ATAGGAGAATTTGATCTTTCTATAAAATATTTAAAAATATTAATAAAAAATTTTCCTAAAATAACAAAGGCAAATAAAATGTTAGGTGATGTTATTGATTACAATAAAGATGATAGTCATCAAAAACTACCAGAAATAGACTCAAGCATTTCTAAGCTGGAAGATGACTTTTATCCTTTCAAAAAACTTCAAAATATTGATTCTGCAATGACTGCTCATATAAGATATAAAAGGTTAGATGATAAGAATAGTGCCACTCATTCTAAATTTATAATAAAAGAAATTATTAGAAAAAAAATAGGTTTTAACGGAATTTTATTTTCAGATGATTTATGCATGAAGGCTTTGAAAGGGTCTTATTTTTTTAGGGCTAAAAAAGCAATCGATGCAGGTTGTGATATTGTATTACATTGCGAGCCTAATTTAAAATATATTATTAGATCTACTTTGGGTGCTGGCAAGGTATCAAGGGAATTAAAAAAAAAGCTTTTTATATAATTTTTTTATTATAAATGCCTGCTATTTAGTATATATTTAGTTATAAAAAGTTGATTAGGTACTATAAGTTGTATAATTTTAATGAAACAGATTTTGAGGATGATAAAGGTTCTATAAAAAATGATAGTTCTTCACTAAACTTGGATCTAGAGGGATTCAATGGGCCACTTGATCTTTTACTTCAATTAGCACAACAAAAAAAGCTTGATATTACAAAGATTTCTATACTATCTCTAGTAAATCAATATTTACAGTTTATTAAAAAATCAAAAAATATAAATCTTGATTTGGCTTCTGACTATCTTGTAATGGCAGCTATTTTGGCTTACATAAAGTCTAAATTATTATTACCTTCAAATGATAATGATAGTCAAAATGAAAAAGAAATACTTCCAGAACTTCTAGCTTTTAATTTAAAAAGGTTAAAAGCAATGAGGGAAACTTCAGAAAAACTTTTTTCTAGAGACCTTTTGAATTCAAATAGATTTTTAAAAGGACAAATTTTAGATCAGTCGATAGTTCTAGAAACTGATTATTATTGCAATAAAAATAGTCTTCTAATTTGCTTCTCTAATATTTTCAATAGAAATGGTGCAAAAAATATTAAGATAGAATCAAAAATTTACTATAATATCGAAAATGCCTTGGAAAAAATTAAAAAATTTTACAGGAATATTAAAGACTGGTTTACCATATCTGAAACTCTTCCTAATATAGGAGAAATTGGACGTGACAAAAATTCACTTAAGGTAGCATTTATTACAACAGTTGCAGCTTCTTTGGAATTAGCAAAAAGAGGAGAAATTTTTATAAAGCAAAAGGAAGAGTGCGGGGAAATATTTATTAAAAGAAAGTAATTTATGTTAATTGATGAGAAGAATATTTTAAGAATTTTAGAGGCATTAATCTTTGCTAGTGATAAGGCTATTCATTTTAATGAAATAAAAAAAAGAGTCCCTGAATGTAAAAACATTAATGAGTATTTACTAAGATTAAAGGATAGTTATAAAAATAAAGGAATAAATCTAAAGGAAAGCGATAATCTTTGGTATTTTGAAACATCTTCAGACCTAGCTGATTATCTTAAAGAACATAAGGTAATTAGAAAGAAACTTTCTAAGGCTGCTATGGAAACATTATCAATAATTGCTTATTTCCAGCCTATTACTAAACCGGAAATTGATGAGATCAGAGGAGTTTCAACTCATCCAGGAATTTTTGAGTTATTGCTTAATAATGAGTGGATAGAAAATAAGGGAAGAAAAGAAGTTCCGGGAAGACCAGTTTTATGGAAAACAACAAGTTATTTTTTGCAATATTTTAATTTGTCAAATTTAAAGGACTTGCCTTCCAAAAAAGAACTTAAAGAGATGGGTCTGTTAACTAAAGGAGACACTTTAAAAGATGAGTTAATTAAAAAAGACGGAATTAATAATTAACTTGCAAATGTAAATAATTATCATTTACAATAATCCTTTGTATCTTATGGTTTAAAAGATTTAAGGAGTATAAAGTTATTTCATTTAGTAGCAATTCAATTAAAAATATCAATATTTGGTTAATTATTAGTTTATCTGTAGCGATTCTTGTCACTACACCTATAGCAACTATTTGGATCAAGGCTTTTAATGTTAACCCGCAAGTTTGGCAACATATATTTGAAAACTTTCTTGTAAGCTATAGTTCTAACACACTTTTCCTTATTTTTTTTGTTTCTTTAGTTACTTCATTACTAGGAGTAACTGCTGCTTGGTTTGTAGTTTTTTATGATTTTTATTTTAAAAAACTCTTTTCTTACTTGTTAATTTTTCCAATAGCTATACCTCCATATGCTGTAGCTTATTGTTATGCAGATATTACAGATAAGGGAGGAGTTATTTTTAATATCTTAGAATTTTTAAATATAGAGCAGCTGCAGTTTTTAGTTCCTTCTGTTAGATCAATATCAGGTGCGATATTTGTTTTAAGTATAACTTTATTTCCTTATGTATATTTAATAGCTAAATTTTCATTTGCAAATAATTCTAGAAAAATTATAGAGGCAGCAGCTAACTTAGGGATCAATAGAAGAAAGTTGTTTTTTAAATGTGCACTTCCTCTTTGTAAACCTGCAATAATAGCAGGTTTAGCCTTGGTCATGATGGAGTCTATGGCAGACTTTGGAGTAGTACATTATTTAGGTATAGAAAGTTTGTCAGTGGGAATTTATAAATCATGGTTTGGTTTAGGAGACTTTAATAGTGCTGCAAGATTAGCAACAATACTATTTATATTTGCTTTTGTAGTATTGTCAGTGGAAAACCTTTTTAGAAAAAAAAATGAGGGAAAGTTTTTTTCTTTTGATCTTTCTTCTGAAGATATAAAAATTTTTCCTTACAAACCAACTATACCATTTTTCATAATTTTATTTTTTATTCTTATTACATTATTTATACCTTTGTTGTGGCTCATTTCTAATTCAATAAGTTTGATTCTTCAAGATAGTAAGTTATTGTTAAATTTTTCAAAGGCCTCTTTAAACTCTATTCTTCTTGCCTTTTTGGGAAGTACAATAATTACCTCATTTGCAGCAGTTATTTGTTTTACTCAAAGAATATATGGAGGATCATCTTTGAATTTTTTTTTAAATTTGTCTAAAATAGGTTATGCATCGCCGGGTATTGTAATAGCTTTAGGAGTCATCGCGCCTATCATCTATTTTGATAAAAAAATAATTCAACTTTTAGAAATGTTTAATCTTGGCAATTTTGGGCTTATCATATCAGGTTCTTTTTTTATTCTTATTTTTGCATATTTGACGAGATTCTTAGCTGTAGCTTTTAACCCTATAGAAGCTGCTTATCAAAAAGTTGATAGAAAAATTGATTTTGCTGCTGTTAACTTAGGAGCAAAAAGAAATGATTTATTTTTTAAAATTCATATTCCAATGTTAATGACTAGCTTTTTAATTTCATTTCTATTGGTTTTTATTGATATATTGAAAGAATTACCTGCAACTTTGATACTAAGACCATTTAACTTTAATACCTTGTCCATATTAACTTTTGAATATGCTAGCTCTGAACAATTAAAGATGGCTGCAGCATCCTCATTATTGATTATGATTTTTGCTTCTTTGCCATTGATTTTAATTTATTTAATTTTCAGAAAAAAGAGACTATGAAAGATAACTTTTTAAAATTGAAAAATATAAATTATCAAGTAGGGATAAAAAAAATATTGGATAATATTTCTTTTTCTATCAAAAAAGGAGATATTTTTTCAATTATTGGTCCTTCAGGATCAGGAAAAACAACTATTTTAAAAACCATTGCTGGACTAATTAAACCATCAAGCGGAAAAATAACCTTTTTAGATGAAATATTATCATCTGAAAAAATACTAGTACCTACAGGAAAAAGAAAGATTGGTTTAATGTTTCAGGAAGATGTTTTATTTCCTCATTACAATGTTTATAAGAACATAGAATTTGGAATTCATAATGCAGATCAGAGTTATAAAGACAAGGTAATGCTAAAATTATTAGATGAATTCAAATTAAAACATGTAGCTGAATTATACCCTGGAAAACTTTCAGGTGGTGAAAAGCAAAGAGTAGCTCTAGCGAGGATATTAATCACTAAACCAAAAGTTTTGTTGATGGACGAACCTTTTTCAAGTCTAGACTATAATCTAAGCAAAGAAATTGCAGAATTTACAATTAAATTATTAAAAGATCATAAGATATCGGTGATTTTTGTTACCCATGACATTAAGGCAGCGCTAAGAGTAAGTGACAGAATACTTTTAATTAATAATGGTAAGATGATTCAAAATGACACACCACAAAACATTTATAATAAACCTAATAGTCAATTTGCTGCTGAATTTGCAGGAGATACTAATAAAATTGCAGTTAAAACAAAAAAGTATGGAGAAATTATGACTCCGTTTGGAGTTATAAATAGTTTAAAATACAAAGAAAGTATTAATATATGCGGAAAAAAAAATCATTTTTGTTTAATTAGACCTGAAGATATTAAGTTTAGTAAACAGGGTTTAAAATGTAGAGTTTTAGAAAAATCGTTTCTTGGTGATAGTTGGGAGTATAAAGTAATTATTAACAAAAAATTTCCATTGTTAAGAATTAGGACTGATAAAGGCCATATAGAGAAAAATGATTTTGTTAAACTAAAAATCAATACTAAGAAAATATTAGTTTTTTCAAAATAAAAAATTCATTGCTGTATTGTTAATAATTATATAAATTCATTTAATAGGAGATAATAATGGGAATAAGTATTTGGCAAATTGTTTTAGTTTTAGTAATAATTGTAATATTGTTTGGAGCAGGAAAAATACCAAGAGTTATGGGAGATATTGCTAAGGGAATAAAAAGCTTTAAAGCAGGCATGAAGGAAGGTGAAGAAACCGAGGAAATAGATAATGACGCATCTTCACAAGAAAAAAAGAGAAAGCCAAGTAATAAAAATAATACTACAAAAAAATAATAATAACTTAAAAGTTATTATATAATATTTAGTGAGTTTATTTATATTATTTAAATTGTTAATTATTTTATAATTAATAAATAAATTAGCTAGTTTGAAATATTGCATGATTAATGAGTGAAAACTTATCTAAAAAGGATGATGACATAGAGGCATCAAAAGCACCCTTAATAACTCATTTAATTGAGTTAAGAGACAGACTTAAATGGGCTGTATTATTTTTTTTCATTGCTTTTTGCACTTGTTACTATTTTGCAAATTCTATATATAATTTTTTAGTTGATCCTCTCTATCAAATATATATAAAAAATGGAATAGAAAACCCAAGAATGATATATACTGCTTTAACTGAAGCTTTTTTTACTTATTTGAAAGTTTCTTTTTATGGAGCACTTTTTATATCTTTCCCTATACTGGCAATGCAAATATATAAATTTGCTGCCCCTGGTCTGTATAAAAATGAAAAGAAAGCCTTCTTTCCTTTTTTAATAGCTACTCCTGTATTATTTGCATTAGGGGCTGCATTAGTTTATTACTTTATATTTCCTTTAGCATGGAATTTTTTTTTAGGATTTCAAACTTCAACAGTAGAAGCTGGGATGGCAATTGAACTTGAAGCTAAGGTAAATGAGTATTTATCACTTGTTTTAAAACTTATGTTTGCTTTTGGTTTGGCATTTCAAATACCAGTAGCATTGACATTATTAGCAAGGGCCGGTTTAGTTAATAGCAGTCAACTAAAAAAAAGAAGAAAATATGCTATTGTAATAGCCTTTGTAGTAGCCGCAATTTTGACTCCTCCTGATTTAATAAGTCAAATAGGGCTGGGTATTCCTATCATTATATTATTTGAAATTTCTATTTACTTAGTAGCATTTTTTGAAAATAAAAATACTAATAAAAAAAAAACAAAAAAAAAAAGTAAGATATTAGGGGAAACTGATTTCAATGAGTAATATTCAATGCATGATATTAATTTAATTAGAGAAAATAAAGATGAATTTATTAAAGCTATGGAAAATAGATTTATTGAAATTAACATAGAGAGAATTATTAACTTAGATAAAACAAAAAGAAACTTTACTTTTGAATTACAAGAATTGCAAAATCTAAGAAATAAGTTATCAAAATCAATTTCAAAAATTACAGATAATAAAAAAGAAGTAGATAAAGTTATAGTGGAAGTTAGTAAAATAAAAGAAAAAATTAAAGTCACAGAAGAAAAACTTCTAGAGGTATCTAATGATTTAAGCTCTATTTTATTGAATTTGCCGAATTATCCTTCCCCTGATATTCCTATAGGAAATAATGAAAACTTTAATAAAGTAGTTTTTCTATCCAAAGATATAAATAAAAAAGAAGAAGGATTGTCTCATGACGTAATAGGAAATAATTTAGATATGATGGACTTTGAAAGTGCATCAAAAATTTCTGGATCTAGATTTGTTATATTAAAATCAAAACTGGCTAGACTTGAAAGGGCTTTGTGCAATTTTATGTTAGATCTACATATTAATGAACATGGATATGAAGAAATTAGCACGCCACATTTAACTAAGGATAAAGCTTTATTAGGAACTGGACAGTTGCCTAAATTTCATGAAGATTTATTTTCTGTATCAGATAACAAATGGTTAATACCAACTGCAGAAGTAACTTTAACCAATATGAAGCAAGGAAAAATTTTATTTGAAAACGAACTTCCTTTAAGGTATGTGGCACTTACAAATTGTTTTAGATCTGAAGCCGGTGCTGCAGGAAAGGATACTAAAGGAATGATTAGATTGCATGAATTTAAAAAAGTTGAGTTAGTTTCGTTAGTTACCCAAGAGGAATCCTCTAAAGAGTTAGAGAGATTAACTAAATGTGCTAGGAAGGTGGTTGATTTGTTAGAAATCCCATACAGAGTAAGCCTCTTATCTTCTGGAGATATGGGTTTTTCAGCAAGTAAAACTTATGATATTGAGGTTTGGTTGCCAAGTCAAAAAAAATACAGAGAGATATCAAGTTGTTCTAATTGCAAAGATTTTCAAGCTAGAAGAATGAATACAAGATATAAAAATAATAAGAATGAAAAACTTTTTGTACACACCTTAAATGGTTCTGGCATTGCTGTTGGAAGAGCACTTGTAGCTATATTAGAAAATTATCAAGTAAACAAAAATACAATTAAAATTCCTGAAGTCCTTATTAAGTACATGGATGGTACCGATAAAATAGAGCTTTAGATGAATAATCGTGATTTAATCTTCATTACAAATGATGATGGATACAATGCTAAAGGTTTAAAAGTCTTGCATGATGTTGCAAAGACATTAAGTAATAATATTTGGTCTTTTGCTCCATTATCAAATAATTCTGGAAAAAGTCATTCCATTACAATTAATAAAAAAATTAAAACTCAAGTTTTAAAAAAACAGATATATAAAGTTGATGGAACTCCAGTTGATTGTGTGATAATTGGAGTGAAGTATTTATCAATGAAAAAAATGAAACCTAATATAATTTTGTCAGGTGTAAACCATGGACAAAACTTAGGATTAGACCTGTTATATTCAGGAACAGTTGCTGCTGCAAGAGAAGGAAGCTTTCAAGACATAAAGTCATTCTCAATATCTCTAGAAAAAAATAAAGGACCATCTCATTGGAATACAGTCAAATATTATCTTCCCAAAATTTTAGAGCGTATAAAATCATTAAATTTAAAATCCAATATTTATTTTAATATTAATTTCCCTAATGTTGAAATAAATAAAGTAAAAGGATGCAAAATAGTAAAAGCAGGTAAAAGAAAGCCAGGTGAATTACTTAAGCTTTCTAAGATGAATAAAATTTTTTTTATATATATGATACCATCTGAAAGAAAAACACATAACTCAGCATCAAAGAATGAGGATGAGTATGAAATGAAAAACAAATTTATTACTATTACTTATCATTCAAATTTAGATATTTATGAAAAAACCTTATCTAAAAAATTGTTTAACTCGGTTAGGAAAATAGTTGAAAAATAGAGAGTTTCTTATAAAAATTCTTTTAATGTTGAGAAGTAAAGGTATTAATAATGAAAAAGTTCTTTTTTCAGTTGAAAAAATTCCACCTCATTATTTTCTTTATTTACTTGGGAACAAGAAAGGTTATCAGGACATAAATTTTGAAGAATTAGATAGATTATTAAAAATTTTACAGGACACTCTCTCATATAAAAATAGAATAAGTAATGTTTTAATTTCAGAGTTTAAGTTAGGTTGGTTTTTTTCAATTTCCTCACTGCTAGCTAAAAGAATATATGGACTATGTCCAGATAAAAAAAAATTACTAAAGCAGAAAAAGCCTATAATTATCTAGGCTTATCTAATATATTTATTAAAAAGAGTTCTAGCTTGCTTGAATGGAGTCAGGTAGCTCCTTTTGATCTTATAGTTATATTTAAAAGTTATACTTCTTTACCTCATCAATACCTAGACCTTCTTACTAAGGACGGACTTTTATTTTTTACTAAAGAAAATAAAGATAAAGTTAGTATAATGAAGTGTAATAAAGATAAAAAAATTCAAAAATTAAAAGTTAAAGATTTTTATTTAGAAGAAAATATTATTTTATGACTTATCAAAAGACTTTAAAGTTTTTAGTTCTATTAGTTTTTGTAACTTTGTTAGTTGGTTGCGCAAAGCAGATAAGATCTCCTAAAATTGAAGAAGGGGTGTTTTCTGATAGAAAATTAAAAACTTACAGTTCTAGAAATGTAAAAATTACTACTGGCGATACTTTAAAGAGTGTTTCTGAAAAATATAAGGTATCAATAAGAGAATTAATAAAATATAATAATCTTAAAACTCCGTATATTTTAAAACCTGGTAAAACAATATTAATTCCAAAAGCAATTAAGTATAAAATTAAAAAAAGAGATTCTTTGTTTAAAATTGCTGAATGTTCAGAAGTTGATGTAGAAGACATTAATCAAAGAAATGAAAACCTTCAGGAAAGAAAACTAATTATAGGAAAAATAATTAAATTACCATATTTTGCAAATGTTAATAATTGCAAAAAAGCTGCAAGAAAAAAAAATAAAAAATATAAATATGATAAAAATAGAAAAAAAATTTTTAAATGGCCAGTAACTGGAAAATTGATTGCGACATTTGGTGTAAAAAGTTCAGGTAGAAGAAATGATGGAATAAATATTAAAGCCCCTTCTGGAAGTCCAGTAAGGGTATCAAAAGCAGGAAAAGTTATTTACAGAGGCAATGAACTTCCAGCTTGGGGAAATCTAGTTCTTATTAAACATAGTAATGGATGGACAACAGCTTACGCACATTTAGATAAGTTTTATGTGCAATTAGGTGCAGAATTAAAAGCTGGGGACATTTTAGGATCTGTTGGCAAGACTGGGAATGTAGATGAATATCAGCTTCATTTTCAAGTTAGAAAAAACTCTAAACCATTAGACCCTTTACAATATTTATTTAAATAATCTTATGTTTTTTCCAATAATAAAAATTTGATAAAATTTATAGCTTCTCTTCCTGAATTTGACCCCCTTAAAATCGACCATTCAATTGCCTTTCTTTTAATTAGATCAGGTTTCAAACTTAATTTAAAATACTTAGCATAGAAAAATACTATTTTAATGTATTCTTCCTTGTTAAACGAATGAAACCCCAGCCAAATACCAAATCTGTCTGATAGAGATATAAAGTTTTCATTAGTATCTTTGTTATGGGATCCATTTATATTATCATTAAAATTATTTCTTACTAGATGTCTATAATTGGATGTAACGTAAAAAATAATATTGGGATTCCTTCTTAAACTTCCTTCTAATATATTTTTATATAAAATAAACTTTTCATCGTTACATTCAAATGAAAAGTCATCACAGAATATTATAATTTTATTTTTCTTTTTTTCCAATAGCCTTAATATTCTTGGCATAAACTCTATTTGAAAAAATTTAATTTCTATCATTGAAAATGAAAATTTTTTGATTAATGCATTGTATGCTGATATGACTAAAGAAGATTTTCCAGTTCCTCTAGCTCCCCATAATAGTACACTATTGGCAGGTTTTCCCTCAAGAAATTGTACTGTATTATTGATTAGAATATTTTTTTGATTTTCTAAAAAAAGTAGATTATTAAAAGCATTGGTGTCTTGGTGTTTGATTTTAAAAAACTGATTTTCTTCATTACTCCACTCTAATAAACCATCACTAAGTAATTTCTTTGTAAAAGTTTCAGATTTATTTATTATTTTTAGATTTTTATTAATATCATTTAAAGATCTAATTATTTCTGTTTGAAAATTTTTTTTCATTATAAAATAATATAATTGATTTATAAGAATATCTGAACTAGATTAAAATGCAATAACTGGCTATTTGTTAAGGAGTTTAAGTATGATAATCAATTTAGCAAACGCACAAGCATCTCAATCATTTGGAGGTCAAGGTTTTATAATACAACTTTTACCATTAATTTTAATTTTTGTTGTTTTTTATTTTCTTCTGATCAGACCTCAGCAGAAAAGAGTAAAACAACACAAAGAAATGGTTTCTGCACTTAAAGTGGGAAATCAAATAATATATCTAATGACGAAAAGGAAGATGAGATGACTA
>CAYTJO010000007.1:0-2173 GCA_964438215.1 uncultured Rhodospirillaceae bacterium | reverse complement strand
ACTGCCTTTAATATTAATTTTTGTTGTTTTTTATTTTCTTTTAATTCGACCACAACAAAAAAGGGTAAAGCAACATAAAGAAATGGTTTCTTCACTGAAAGTTGGAAATCAAATCATAACCTCTGGAGGTATGCTGGCAAAAATAGTAAGGGTAGATGATGAAAACTTTATTACAATATCTATTTCAGATGGAGTAAATGTAAAGGTTAAAAGAGATACAATCACAGAGGTGATGGCAAGTAGTCCCGTAAGTAAATAATACAGCATATGAAAAAACTTAATACTAAATTTTTAGTAACAATACTTATAATATTTTTTAGCTTTTTTTATGCTATTCCAGCTTTATTCCAAAATTATATAGTGTTGCCAGAGTTTATGGAGAAAAAGTCTGTGCGTTTGGGCTTAGATCTCCAAGGTGGATCACAACTTTTATTACAGATAGAAACAGGAGATGCACTAAAGGAAAAACTACAAAACTTATCTGAGGATATTAGGATAAAACTTGAAGAAAATGAAATTTTTTCGACTGATATTTCTGTAGTTAATGAAAAAGTAAAAATTTCTTTAAATATTGAAGATGATATAAAAAAAGTTAAAAAAATAATAAATGACTTTCAGTCATTAGAAATTGAAAGAGATAATTTATTTTTACAGTTAAATTTTGATGAAAAATATATTAATGATTTTTATAGTTCACTCGTACTGCAGTCTTTGGAAATAATTAGAAAGAGAATTGATGAGTTAGGAACTAATGAACCAATCATACAAATACAAGGAAATCAGAGAATTTTGGTACAACTTCCTGGTTTAAAAGATCCAGATAGAATTAAAGCTTTGTTAGGGAAAACTGCAAAGATGAATTTTAGATTGGTAGACGAAAAAAATATGCAATTGGTTAATGAGAAAAAGTATTTTGTGGGTTCAGAAGTTATAGAACACGCAGATACTCAAATAAGATATGTTATTAAAAAGAGAGTAGGTGTCAGCGGTGATAATTTAGTAGATGCTAGTGCATCAGTGGATCTATTTAATAGACCAATAGTTTCAATAAGATTTGATAGTATTGGGTCAAGAAAATTTGCAGATTTAACTAGTAAACACGTAGGTAATAGGTTTGCAATAGTTCTCGATAATAAAGTAATTTCAGCTCCTGTTATACAAGAACCAATACCTACAGGAAATGCTCAAATTTCTGGAAACTTTACGTTTGAAACTGCTAATGATTTAGCTATTTTACTAAGAGCTGGATCTTTGCCAGCACCTATTAGCATTGCTGAGGAAAGAACAGTGGGTCCTAGTTTAGGAAAAGACTCTATAAAAGCAGGTTCAATATCTTTAGTTATAGCATTTGTTCTAGTATTAGCATATATGTTTTTAATTTATGGGAAAGTTGCTCTAATAGCAAATTCAGTATTAATTTTAAATATACTTTTTCTGGTCTCATGGCTAATCTTATTAGAAGCAACTCTTACATTGCCTGGAATAGCCGGAATTGCATTAACTGTAGGTATGGCGGTAGATGCTAATGTTCTTATATATGAAAGAATAAGAGAAGAGCAATTGCTAGGAAGGTCAAAAATAAACTCTATAGATACTGGTTTTTCTCAGGCCTTTAGGGCTATATTAGATGCTAATGTTACTACCCTAATTGCCGCTTTAATTTTATTTTTTATGGGTTCTGGCCCAATAAAAGGGTTTTCTATTACATTAGGTCTTGGAGTTTTCAGTACAATTATTTGTACAATGGTAATAAGTAGATTGTTAATTAACCACTTTTACATCAATAACAAGAATAGGGAGCTGAAATTATAGTATGTTAATTAGAATTATTAAGAAAACCCCTAATATAAATTTTTTAGGAAATTTTAACCTTTTCTTTATCACATCAGGAATATTATCACTTGTTTCAATAATATTCTTGTTGATAAAAGGTTTAAATTTTGGAATTGATTTTAAAGGAGGGCTATTAATTGAAACCTCTTTTAGCAAAAACATTGAAATTAATTTAATAAGAAGTAAGCTTAGTGAAGTTGTTCCTGGTGACTTTTCTATTCAAAGCTTAGATAATTCCAAAAATAACTATCTTTATCTCTATTTGTTCATTATTAGTGATTCTCGCTTTTGCCTTTAATTACAATGGATTCAGAGATTCATTTCAAAACTGGTATGAGAT
>CAYTJO010000006.1:3214-15882 GCA_964438215.1 uncultured Rhodospirillaceae bacterium | reverse complement strand
TAGTACTACAGAAAATAGAATACTTTATATAATTGGAGTTTCTCAAAATGAGCAAGAACTTGAGAAAGTTTTGTCTCATGCTACTAGTGTAGCAGGGGTTAAAAAAGTTGTTAACTTAATAGTAGATAAAAACTCTCCTAAAAGAAAAAAATATTTAGATGATTAGACCAAAAGTTGCAATTCAGATGGATGCGCCAGAAATTCTTGACAAAAAGTCTGATAGCACTATTGCCCTTATAGAAGAAGCTATCAAGAGAAACTACAAAGTTCATATTTATACAGTAGATGATTTATCCTTAAAAGATAATTCACCTATTGCACTTTGCAGAGAAGTAAAAAGCCTAGATATTAGAAAAAAAGACTTTTTAAAGCTATCTAACGCCAATAAAAGACATCTATCTACATTTAATGTAATCTTGGTAAGGCAAGACCCTCCATATAATATGAAATATCTTACAGCCACTTATATGTTAGAAAAAATTTCTGGGAGCACAAAAGTTTTGAATGATCCATTATCTATAAGAAACTCTCCTGAAAAAATTCTAGTAACTAATTTTCACGAACTAATGCCTCCTACCCTAATTACAAAAAATAAAAATGAAATTAATGATTTTTTTAAAATACATAAAAAATGTATAATTAAGCCTCTTTTCGGGAATGGAGGGAAGAATATTTTTTTTAGCTCATTTAACGATCCCAATCTAAATGTAATAATAGAAAAGTTTTTAGAAGATGAGGAACATTTTATTATACAAAAGTTTATTAGGAATGTATCAAAAGGTGATAAAAGAATCCTTTTAATTGATGGTGAGCCTGTAGGAGCTATTAATAGACTTCCTAGTAAAAGTGAAATAAGGGCAAATATCCATATAGGAGGAAAAGCAAAAAAAACAAAATTAACAAAAAAAGAAATAAAAATATGTGAAAAAATTAAAGACACTCTTAAAAGTAGAGGTCTTTTTTTTGCAGGCATTGATGTAATCGATGATTTTTTAACAGAAATTAATGTGACATCACCAACATGTATAAGAGAAATAAATTACTTCAACAAAGATAATATAGCAGCAAAGTTTTGGGATAGTTTTGAGGATAAATATTTTTCTTAGTTAATTCTTTATCATTCTTCCTACATCATTACCAGCTAACAAATGAAAATGCAGATGAGGAACTTCTTGCCTTCCATCTGCTCCATGATTTGTAATAATTCTGCATCCACTTTTTTCTATATTATAGAGGTTTATTACGCTCTCGAAAGCTAAAAAAATGCTTTCTTTTTCTTTGTTTGAAGAATTTTTAGAAAAATCATATATATCTGAATACTCTTTTTTGGGTATTACAAGTACATGTATTTTAGATTTCGGAAAAATGTCTTTAAAACATAAAACATGTTCGTTTTCATAAACTATCTCAGCTTTGACTTCACCTCTTAAAACTTTAGCGAATATGTTATTTTGATCATAAACCATTGCTAACTACTTTTTCCTTTTTTCTAATTCTTCTGCTACTTCATCTAAAGTAATATCTAGTTTATTCCACATTACTAACAAATGATAAATGAGGTCTGCGCTTTCATATATGGTTCTTTTTTTATTTTTTAATGTAGCCTCTATTAACACCTCCACTGTTTCTTCTCCTACTTTTTGAATAACTTTATTTATATCTCCTTCAAGTAATTTCTCTGTGTAGCTACTTTTATTATTATTTTGTTTTTTTTCAACTATCAGCTTTTCTAAGTAATTTAATATGCTACTTATATTATGTACTTTTTTAGTATTCATTATTTATATCCTTACTGGCAAACCTTGATTTTTTAATTTTTTTTTAACATCACCTATTTTAAATTTTCCAAAATGGAAAACTGATGCTGCTAAAAGCCCAGAAGCACCTCCTTCTTTAAACCCATCAACAAAATCTTTAAGGCTTCCTACTCCTCCAGAAGCTATTATTGGGACTGAAACATTTGAACTAATTTTTTTTGTCAAATCTAAGTCAAATCCTTTTTTAGTGCCATCTCTATCCATAGATGTTACTAATAATTCACCTGCACCCAAACTTTCTGCTCTTTTTGCCCAGTCAAGAGCATCAATTTTAGTAGGTTGCCTTCCACCATGGGAAAATACCTCATAACCACTTTTAATACTACTGTTTTTAGTAGCTTTTGCATCAATAGCTACAACAATACATTGATTACCAAAACTATTTGCTCCTTCTGTAATGAGGGCAGGGTTTTTAATAGCAGAAGAATTTATAGAAACTTTGTCAGCACCTGCAAAAAGTAATTTTCTGATATCTTCCACTTTTTTTACACCTCCTCCAACTGTCAATGGCATAAAACACTTATTTGCTGTTTTATTAACTATATCCAGCAATAAGCCTCTATTTTCTACACTCGCTGTTATGTCTAAAAAGCATAGCTCATCCGCTCCTTGTTGATCATAGATTTTTGCTTGTTCTACAGGATCTCCAGCATCAATTAAATCAATAAAGTTAATACCTTTGACTACTCTTCCTTTTTTTACATCTAAGCATGGAATTATTCTTAATTTTAACATAACTAATCTAAATCAAAAATCTTTTCTAGATCAACTTTTTTATCATATATTGCTTTACCTACAATAACACCAGCAACATTAGTTTTTTTGAGGCCTATTATATCATTTAAACTTGATACTCCTCCAGAGGCTATTAGAGGAACTTGGATAATATTTTTATAATACTTAATTTTTTTTATATTTGGCCCTTTAAGTAATCCATCTTTATCTATATCTGTATATATTATACTTTCAACGCCTAAATCAGAAAACTTTTTAAAATAATATTCTGCGTCTTCGTTGTTTATTGTTTCGGTCCACCCCTTAATGGCAACTTTGTCTTTCAATAAATCTAGCCCTACCGAAACTTTGTTAGGAAACAACCTAATGGCATCCTTTACAAGCGTCTTATTTTCAATCGCTGCGGTTCCTATTATTACTCTGTTAACTCCTAAATTAATCCAATTTTCAATTATTTTTAAAGACCTTATTCCCCCGCCTAATTGAACTTTACAGTTTGTAGACTCTAAAATATCGTGTATAGCTTTTTGATTTTTATTTTTTCCAGATAAAGCACCATCTAAATCAATAACATGGACCCACTCTGCACCTTTTTTTTCAAACTCATTAATTTGAGCTTTAACATTTTTTGAATAAATAGTTTTTCTTTGAAAGTTGCCTTTTTCCAGTCTAACAACTTCTCCTTTAGAAAGATCTATTGCAGGATAAACTATCATGATTCGCCTAAATATTTATAAAAGTATTTGCCAGATACCATCTCATTGTTTGCAAGCTTATGATATGAAGGTAATTCCCCCCATTGTTTATATCCAATTTGTTCATATAGCTTAATCGCTCTTTTTTGTGTTTCTCTAACATCTAATAAGACATGTGAAAAGTTATTCAATATACATTCTTTTTCTGCTTCTTCTATTAGAAGTCTGGCTAATCCATGACCTCTAGCCCATGTTGCAACAAAATGTGTATCTATAAAAACTCTAAAAATAGAAGCTTCATTGGTGGAAGTAAAAGTAACAACCTGAAGTGACCCTGCAATTAAACCCTTATACCTTCCTAAAAACAACCATCTGTTAGGAACAACCAGTACTCCTTTCCAGTAATCCTTTACTTTATTTTTAGGAGGCTGCTTAACCCAGCCGAAACCAATGCCTTCTTTTATTGCATCCATGGTTGCAGAAGTTAATTCTTCTAGTTCGCCTCTTTTAAAAGATGTTATTTTCTCGACAGTTATCATCATGGAATCCAGTTTAAAAAATCATTAATTAATTTTTGTCACTGACCTTGACTTTTTTCTGGATGAAATTGAACTCCTATAATATTTTCTTTACATACAGCCGCAACTATTTCTTTGCCGTAATTTACGGTGGCAATGATATCATTTTTGTTATTGCATATCATTTCATAACTATGCACAAAATAAAAATCACCTTGAATTAAGGAGTTAAAAGATTTTTTGTAATAACTCTTTACTAACTTTATATCATTCCATCCCATATGAGGGATTTTTAATGACTTGTTTTTAGGAGTAATTTTTTTAACCTGGCTATCAAAAAATCCTAGACCTGCTGTTTCGATTCTTTCATAGCTTTTTTTTGCCATTAATTGCATTCCTATACATATACCTAAAAAAGGTAGTTTTTTTTTGTAAACAAAATCATTCAATGCCTGTTCCATTCCTTCTATTTTGACCAATTGATTTTTACAGTTTGAAAAATCTCCTACTCCTGGCAAGATTATTTTATCTGCTTTTTTTACTTCATTAGGGTTATCACTTATCTTTAAATTTATTTTTTTTTTAATATCTTTTGTAGCTTTTAAAAAAGAATTATATAAAGAAGCTAGATTACCAGAATTATAATTAACTATTAATACATTCATTTTTCGCCATCATTAATAAGCTTTCCTTTGGTAGAAGGAACCTTATTTTTTAATTTTTCTGATATTTGTATAGCATTTTTAATTGACAAAGCTAACGCTTTGTAGCAGGACTCTATAATGTGGTGATTGTTTACACCGTAAATATTCTCAACATGCAAATTGGCACCTAAAGCCTGAGAAAGAGCTTGGAAAAATTCTTTAAATAATTCCAAATCCATATCTCCTAGTTTTGTTTGGGTAAAGAAAACTTTCCAAACTAAAAAAGGTCTTCCGGATAAATCTATTACAACTCTTGTTAACGTCTCATCCATAGGAGCATAAGAACTTGCAAATCTATTAATTCCTTTTCTATCTGATAAAGCTTCTGATATTGCTTTTCCAATAACATAACCTATATCTTCTGTAGTATGGTGAGCATCTATATGCAAATCTCCCTTAGCTTTAAGATAAATATCTAAAGCACTGTGTTTAGATAGTTGTTCAATCATATGATCTAGAAAACCTATTCCTGTTGAAATATTATATTCACCAGTTCCATCAAGGTTTAACTTACATTCTATTTCTGTTTCTTGTGTTTTTCTTTTTATCTCTGCAATTCTCTTCATTTTCTGGTTTCCTTTTTTCTCAGCAAAATATATCTAGCTCCATCACCTCCATCTCTTTGAATAGCATAACTATGTGCTAAAATTAGAGAAGAATAGGTTTTCTCATTTAACCATTTAGGAACTAGCTCTCTCAAAATACTCTTCGATCCTAAAATCGACTTTCTCTTTCCAGTAACTACTAAAATACATCTCTTTTCTTCATAAATGCAAGTTTTTATAAAAGACTCTAAAGTTTCTTGAGCTTTTACTCTATTATATCCATGAAGATCCAAAACTGCTTCTGGTCGAATTAATCCCCTCTCAAATTTAGATTTCATTCTTTTATTTACTTGAAGTTTTTGCTGATTGAAAAAAAACTTATCTTTAAGCTTTTTGTTTTTTTCGTTGTAAGAAGGTAGAGGTTTTTTATTAGAGGTTGGTTCTTTATTTAAAATATTTATATTACTTTCTATCATGTCTTCCGATATATAATTATTAATTTTTGTATCGTCTTTGGTCACTTCTTTCCACAAATCTAATTCTTTTTTATTTAGCTTTCTATCCATTTTTTACTCTATGATATTTTTGAGACTAAGATTATTAATGTTTGTTTCACCACATAGAGCTAATGTTACATCCATCTCTTTTTGAAATATATCTACCATTGCTTTAACACCTTCATATCCATTAGCACTTAAGCCATACAAATATGGTCTTCCTACAAAAACAGCCTTAGCACCTAATGCTTTAGCTTTTATTAAGTCTGCACCACTTCTAACCCCTCCATCTACATATACTTCTAATTTTGATCCTACTAGTTTGGAAATTTTATTAAGTGCTATAATTGATGAAGATGTCCCATCTAGTTGTCTTCCCCCATGGTTAGAAACAATAATTCCTTCTACTCCTATGTTTGCACATTTTTCTGCATCTTCGATATCTAAAATACCTTTTAAAATAATAGGCCCCCCCCATTCCTTTTGTATCCATTTTACATATTCCCATGTTAGCTCTTGATCAAATTGCTCATTGGTCCAGGATGCAATGGAAGTCAAATCATTAACTCCTTTGACATGCCCTAAAATATTACCAAATGTTTTGTTTTTGCTAGTTAACATTTTAAAACACCACTCTGGTCTTTTTATTAATTGTAATATTTGGTAAAATCCTAGCTTAGGTGGTGCAGAAAGCCCGTTTCTAATATCATTATGTCTTTGCGCCAATAAAGGAAGATCCATAGTTATTACTAAAGCATCACATTTTGCTTTTTTAGCCCTAGAAATTATATTTTTAACAAAATCCTTATCTTTCATAACATATAGCTGAAACCAAAAAGAATTTTTAGAGTGCTCTGCAACTTGCTCTAAAGAACAAATACTCATAGTAGATAAGATATAAGGTATATTCATTACACTAGCAGCTTTAGCTACTAATATTTCACCATTAGGATACATCATGCCTCCCATTCCCACCGGTGCTAGACCTAAAGGAAAACTGTATGTTTTTCCTAAAATATCTGTGCTTAAGTTTCTATTTTTTATATTTATACCAACCCTTTGTTTGAGTTTTATTTTTTTAAAATCTTCTTCGTTATCTATATAAGTGCTGCCTGTATAAGAGCCAGTATCTATATAATCATAAAACATTTTAGGAAGCTTTTTTTTTGCCAACTCCTTTAAGTCGTTTATTTCTAATATTTTTTTCAAAAATCTCTCCTATTTATTTTCATTTTTTAGGAACTAACTTTCTCGTTAATATTTTTTTATTTAACCTAGCAGCTTTTTTTTCTGCTTCAAAACCAAAACCAGAAAACAAATCAATTCTACTATGTCCTTTTATAGCAACTCCCTCATCATGCGCAACTCCCAAAAAAATATCTTTTGCATCAAACATATTTTGAATTATAATCGCTTCTCCCTTTTTAATAAATCTTTTATCTACCGCTATACTTATATTAGGGACTAAATCAATTCCGCTACTTCCTTTTATATTACCTGAATATTCCTCAAAAAATATATATCTTTGATTCATATTCATAAATTCTCTAGATAGCTTTTTATTCTTGTAAAGCCAATCTTTTATTTTATACATATCAATATCTTTTTTATTGAGATATCCATAGTCTATTAAAATTTTTCCTAATGACGTATATTTTTTATTATTACTACCTGCAAATCTTATTTTTATAACTTTCTGATTATCCAGCACTAGTCTTCCTGAACCTTGAATATGAAGAAAAAATGCCTCAATCTCATTTTTTACCCACGCTATTTCCAAATTATTATTTTTAAGATATCCTTCATTTATTTTTTTTCTAGTAACATTTAGGTCTAATTTTTTAGTGCTGTTCATAGGATGTTTATATATAGGATAGGATCCTTTTTTAGGATAACTATAAGCTTTTATAGCTGGCTCATAATAACCTGTTAAAATTCCTTGAAAATTATTATGTCTATTTTTCTTTAAATCTTCAAATTCAAAATTATGATAAAAATCATTTTTAAAATTTTTATATTCCTTCTCTTTATATTTTTCACAAATGCTTTTATAAGGGTGGCTCAGTCCTTTTTCTTTAAACTCAAAACAGTCACGAAAGATAGTTTTAATAGAAAGATCAACCTTTTTATCGCTTGTTTTAAATAAGTTATATAGATTTCTCTCTAGATATGGCTCTCTTAAGAGCTGTGAACAATTAGTTAAAAAAAAACACTAAAAAAATTAATTTAATAGGATTCATTCTGTTGTAACCGCTGCTAATAACCAATTAGGGTTTTTACTACCTATAATTTTTTCAAATGTCCAGATATCCTTTACATCATGTATTTCTGTTTTCTTTTCTAATATGTTTCTTTGCTTAGACTCAAAAAGCACTTTTATTTTTGCTATTTTTTTAATTATCTCAATGTTAACTATAGACGCCCTTAGGTCTATAATTTCAAATGATTTCAATTTATGTTCTTGCAAATCACACTGTTCTTGAAAAGCTTTGAAAACTTTAGGCCCAATAAGGCTTTCTGCTATCTTTATATTATTTTCTTTGTATGAAGAAACAATAATCCTAAAGGCTTTTTTCGCACCATTTAAAAAAGACTCCTCACTATAGTTTTTATCCGCATTTAATATCTCCTGTTTATAATAATCTATATTTTTATCAAAATGATCAGGGTTTTGATTTGAAAGTTTTACTTTTTCTTCTGTTTTTTCTTTACCTTCAATATGCGGTTTTTTTCCCAATAATTTATAAAGGTTAGCTCCTAAAACACCAGCTATTATTGCAAATATAATTATGTCAATATACAAAAGTCACCTTTTTGTTAATATATATATATACATCTATAATTTTTTTATTAGATAAAGTAAATATAAATTATTTAAATTTTATTAGTTACCAAAAATTATTTTTTATGTTCTGCAGTATGTTTTGATGTTCTAAAACTTCTTCTTTGCTAGGAGAAACTATTTTCTTCGAGTACACACTACTTTTTGTATTAATTAAATTTCTTGCTTTTATTTTGTTCTCAAATTTCAGATTGATACCTTGTTGCCTGCCACCATTCATTTCGAGAAAAACATCAGCAAGAAGCTCTGCATCAAGCAATGCTCCATGCTTCTTCCTTTTAGAAGTGTCAATGTTATATCTTCTGCATAAAGCATCAAGATTATTAGCCGCCCCTGGAAACATTTTTCTAGCAAGCAAGAGTGTATCAATGACCCTAAAATTTTTTAAATTTGTATTAGAAGAAAGCTCTAATTCATAATTTAAAAACCCAACATCAAATTTAGCATTATGAATTACTAGTTCTCCTTCACTTATAAATCCTAAAAGTTTTTGCGCAATATCAGAAAATAGAGGCTTATCTGCTAAAAATTCTTTAGTTAACCCATGAATTCGAAAAGCTTCCTCAGGAATTTCTCTATCTGGGTTAATATATTGCTGAAAATAATTCCCAGTGGGATAATTGTTATCTAATTCAATACAACCTATTTCTACTATTTTGTGCCCTTGTCTTGGATCTAAACCTGTTGTTTCAATATCTAAAACTATTCTTTTCATTTTTTAAAATTTAATAATATTTTATTTCCAGACCTAATTCTATTATAACTTTTATTTAAAAGATTATAAACTATATTGTAAACATACCTTTTTCCTCTATCAGAATATATTACTATATCCGCTAGTCGTTTCTTCTTTTTGTCTTCAAGCTGTTGTCGTTTTGTTAGCATTAATCTCTTTTCATCCCAACCTTTTCTATTTAAAACTCTTTTTTTTTGTATCTTTTCTGAGCATGTTATTACAACTGTTTTATCATATTTTTTAATACTATCTTTCTCAAATAATAATGGGACATCTAATACTACTAATTTTTTTCTATTTCTAAATTGTCTTCTAATCCATAAATAGCTTCTAATTTTTAGGAATTTATATATTATTTTTTCTAGTAAAAATAACTTTTTTTCATCTGCAAAAACTATTTTAGCTAGGGTTTCTTTTAATAAAGTATTGTCTTTAAATGCTGCTGGAAATTGTTTTTTAATTATATTTAAAACAATACGTTTTTTATACAACAGCCCAACCTCATGATCACTATCAAAAACAGGTATTTTATTTCTTTTAAAAAAATTACTTGTTTCTGTTTTTCCTGTTCCCACTGATCCTGTTATTCCGATTATTATCATTTACTTACTATGTTATTTTTAATTTTATCTATCAAATATCTATTTATTGTAGGCTTTGTTTTAAACCAAATTTTAAAACTTTCTTGAGCTTGCCCTAAAAACATTGAAAGTCCGGTTATATAATCTAATTTATTTTTTTTTGCTTCTTTTATTAATTGTGTTTCTAGTGGATTATAAACTATATCATAGACTTTAGTGTCCCTGTCTACTTGACTTAATGATAAGGGAAGAGAAGGATAGCCAATCATTCCTAAACTAGTTGTATTAACGATTAACCCCACATTATTAATAATATCTTTTTTCATCCATCGCTTCACCAAAACTTTGCTGTATTTTTCTGCTATTGCTTCTGCTTTTCTTGTTGTCCTATTCATAAGATAAATTTCCTTTATTCCTTTTTCTTTTAAACTATGTATTACTGCTTCACAAGCACCTCCTGCGCCTAAAATAACAGCTGGCTTGTTAATGCTTAAGCTTTTAAATTCATCTAATCCTTGCAAAAATCCCTTGACGTCTGTGTTATAACCTTCTAATAAACCATTATTATTTTTAATAGTGTTGACTGCTTGAAGCAAAGAAGATGTTTTGTCTACTTTATCAAGATATTTTATGATTTTTTTTTTGAAGGGAATCGTTACATTTAGGCCTTTAATATTCAGCTTTTTTATAGCTTTGTTAATACCTTTAATGTTTTCAAGTTGAAATTTGCAATAGCAGTATTTTAATCCATTTTGTTTAATCCAATAATTGTGTAAAATTGGAGACATTGACTGTTTTAATGGATTCCCTAGAATACCTATAATACTATGGGTTTGTCTTTTCATTCAATATTTCTTTTTTCCTGAAAATTTTTAAATATTCTAAAGCAGTGGCTGCTATCTCCTCTATTGATTTTTTTGTTACGTCTATTGTAGACCATTTATTTCTAGTACAAATTATTTTTGCTTCTTCTACTTCTTTTTTTAATATGTCTATATTTATGTAATTAGTAGATTTATTCTCTTTTAAAGACTGTAATCTTGATGTTCTTATTTGCTGAAGTCTTTCTGGACTTGCAAATAACCCAATAACTAGCGTTTTTCTATTTATATTAGAAAGATCTATATTTTGATTTAAAACATAAGGCATATTAGCTACTTTATATCCTTTATTAGCAAGATAAATAGATGTTGGAGTCTTTGATGTCCTTGAAACACCAAAAAAAATTATATCTGCTTTTCCCAACTCTGTTTTTCCTTGTCCATCATCATTAGCAATAGCATACTGTAGAGACTCAATTCTATCAAAATAATCTTCTGATAATGAATGTTGCATTCCAGGAGCTTGACTTGCTACAGGTTGTATTTCATAAAACTTTTTAATTTTATTTATAGTATTATCTAGTACATTATGAGAACTAACTCTTATATCATCACATCTACCTATAAGATAGTTTTCTAGCTTTACGTTTATCATTGTATATAAAACTATCCCTCTTTTGTCTTTTATAATTTCTACTATATTGTCTATTTGTTTCTCTGATCTGATTAGAGCCCATTTGTTTTCTATAAAGTTTATATTTTCAAATCTAGCATATATAGATCTAGCCACAGTAGAAACTGTCTCGCCTGTAGAGTCAGATATTAAATAAATATGTTGATTAACTGTGAGCATATTCTTAATAACTTAAAGTATTATAAATTTTATAACTTATTTTAAGAAAATTATATATTTATTCATAGATTTATTTATTTTTTTGTTATCTTGTTGAGTATTGTGTATAACTTTGCCATTTTGATTTAAATTTATTGCTTTTTGGTGTTTTTATAAGATTATAAATTTATTTTTCTGTTGATAAATATGTTGATTAAATTTAATCCCTGTTATTATATTCATTACTACAACAACAATATATTATATATATATTTATGGTAAATAATAATACAAAATATTTTTTTGATTTAAGCATGACTCCTGTATGGTTTATGCGTCAGGCTGGCAGGTATATGTATGAATACAATGAAATCAAAAGAAACTTTAATAGTTTTTTTGAAATGTGTAAGAATGTTAATGCAGTCACGGATATAACGTTGTTGCCGATAAAGCAGTTTGATTTTGACGCTGCTATTATATTTTCAGATATCTTAATAATTCTTGAATGTTTAGATATAAAAGTAGAATTTATTACAAATAAAGGTCCTGTAGTAGATAATAAAAACTTAAAAAAGATTTTTCACGATAAAGTTTATGAAATAAATTACGAGAAACTAAAGCCTGTTTATGAGAGTATAAAAAATGTAAAAATAGATCTTAGGAATTTAAATAAGCCACTTATAGGCTTTGCAGGCGCTCCATGGACAGTAGCAGCTTATTTAATAGAAGGAACCCTAACTAAAGATTTAATAAAGGCAAGAGAGACAGCTTATAAAGACCCTCAATTAATGAGCAATATAATTAATCTCTTATCTGAAATAATAGTCGAACACCTTTCTTTACAAATAAAAAATGGTGCTGATATAATACAAATTTTTGATACCCATTCAAACATATTAGACTATATTGCAATGGAAAGGTATTCCATAGAGCCGATAAAAAAAATTAGTAAAGAAATTAAGAAAAGATATCCTAAAACTCCAATCTCTTATTTCTCAAAGAATGTTAATTTTAATTTAAAAGAGCTCTATGAGTATATTGATATAGTCAGCTTTAGTTCTTCTGTAAGAATGAGAGATTATATAAATATTTTGCCAAAGAATATAGTTTTTCAAGGGAATTTAGATCCAGTAAAATTATTAGTTGGTGGAAAAGAAATGAAAAAAGATGTACTAGAAATTTTACAAGATATGGAAAACAAAGAATTTATTTTTAACTTAGGACATGGAATTTTGCCACAAACCCCTAGAGAAAACGTTCAAGAATGTGTAAATTTAATAAGAGATTTTAAAAACTAGGCTTAAAAACAACTAGAAAAACAATAAAATCTCTTTGAACACGTATT
>CAYTJO010000006.1:0-3204 GCA_964438215.1 uncultured Rhodospirillaceae bacterium | reverse complement strand
TCTCATTAATAACCCTAAAAAAATGAGCAGTTTTTTTATTAGAATTGTTTATGAAGTTTTTTCTGCAAATAGCAAGAAATCCATGGAAACCAGAGAGTATTATAACAAGAATAAACTTAAAGAAAAACCATAAGGAAAATGTTGCAGAATTCATATTATAGGTCGCTAATGCTAAGCCAAATATCCAAGTTGATATCATTGCTGGGTTCATTATGAATTTTAATAATCTTTTTTCCATTAACAAAAACTTTTTGTATATTTTACTGTTGAAACGCTCTTCAGAATGATAAACGAAAAGTCTAGGAAGATATAATAGCCCGGCCATCCAAGCAACAAATGATATTATATGAAATGACTTTAAAAATAAATACATTTTTAAATTATAAGAACTTTGAAACTAATTTATATAATAAATCTATATGGGCACTGTTATCTTTTAAACAAGGAACATAATTAAACTCTTTTCCACCATTTGCTCTAAACAATTTTTTTGCTTCTATTTTTATCTCTTCAAGAGTCTCAATACAATCTGAAGCAAAGCCAGGGCAAATAATTAGAACCTTTTTAACACCTTTTGACGGGAGTGATTTTAATGTCATGTCAGTGTAAGGCTGAAGCCACTTTTGAGGGCCAAACCTAGATTGAAAAGTAGTTAAAAATGGAATTTTAATTTTCATTTTTTCTTTTATTAACCTAGTGGTTTTATGACAATAACAATGGTAAGGGTCTCCATCGATAAAATATTTATTAGGTATTCCATGATAGGAAGCAATAATTAGGTCTGGTTTGGATGATAACTTTTCTATTTTATTTTTTAAACTGTTAGCAAGAGCTTTTATATATAAAGGATTAGACTCATAATGTGAGACTATTTTTATACTAGGCTGCCAACGCATCTTTATTAGTGTTCGATAGACTTCATCACATACAGATGCTGTCGTAGGAGCAGCATATTGAGGGTAAAGAGGAAGTAATATTATATCTTCGCACCCCTCTTTTTTTAATTTATGTATTTTTTCTTTGATGCTTGGGTTTCCATAACGCATGGCATAATCGACCAAAATCTTTTTTTTTGCTAACTTTTTTTGCAATTTTTCTTTTTGAAGCTTTGTAAAATACTTTAATGGAGAAATATTTAAATTTTCCATCCATATTTTCTTGTAATTTCTTGCTGTTTTATGTGGTCTAAAATTTAATATAATCAAATTAAGAATTAAGAACCACAAAAATTTATTTGTTTCTATTACTCTACTATCACTCAAAAATTCTTTTAAGTATCTTCTAATACCCATCCAACTATAGTTATCTGGAGTTCCAAGGTTTATTATAAGCACCCCAACTTTTCCAAAAAAAACTTTTGGGTGGTCAGAATTTATTTTATTTAAAGTATTCATATAACAATATTTAATAAATTTATTTATTAGTAAAGTTCTAAGTTTATTGACTTTAAAATAATTTTATTATAATTTAAATAATCTTTTATATTCTTTCTATAATATCATGCATTTACAACAATTGAAAAAAAAGAAGACTCATGAATTGCTAGGTTTGGCTACAGAGCATAAAATAGAAAATGCTGCTAATATGAGAAGACAAGACATTATGTTTAGTATTTTGAAATCAGTAGCCGACGAAGGTACGTCTATACACGGAGATGGCGTGATAGATATTCTTCAAGATGGTTTTGGTTTTCTAAGGGCTCCTGAATCAAATTACCTTCCTGGACCAGATGATATATATGTTAGCCCTAGTCAGATTAGAAAATTTGGTCTTAGAAATGGCGACACAGTGGAAGGTGAAATTAGGCAACCTAAAGATAGCGAAAGATACTTTGCTCTTATAAAAGTTAATAAAATAAATTTCCAGGTACCGGAAAAAATAAGAGTAAAAAGCAATTTTGATAATTTAACACCTTTATATCCTGATACAAGGATAGAGCTAGAAATGGATTCTTCAGACCCAGAGTTAAAAAAGAAGAACATGTCTCCGAGAATAATGGAGCTAGTATCACCAATAGGAAAGGGACAAAGAGCATTAATTGTTTCACCTCCTAGGACAGGAAAAACTGTTCTTCTTCAAAGCATTGCTCATTCTATAGAACAAAACCATGAAGAAGTTTATCTAATAGTTTTGCTTATCGATGAAAGACCAGAAGAAGTGACAGATATGCAGAGGACTGTTCAAGGTGAAGTAGTTTCATCAACTTTTGATGAACCAGCAAGCAGACACGTCCAAGTTGCCGAAATGGTAATTCAAAAAGCTAAGAGGTTAGTAGAAAGCGGTAGAGATGTAGTAATATTGCTAGATTCCATTACAAGATTAGCTAGAGCTTATAATACTGTAGTTCCATCTTCTGGAAAAGTCCTTACTGGAGGGGTAGACGCTAATGCACTACAAAGACCAAAAAGGTTTTTTGGTGCTGCTAGAAATATTGAAGAAGGAGGAAGTCTTACTATAATAGCCACCGCTTTGATAGAAACAGGGTCTAGAATGGATGAGGTAATCTTTGAAGAGTTTAAAGGAACTGGTAATGCAGAAATAGTTTTAGACAGAAAACTAGCGGATAAAAGAACTTTTCCTGCGATTGATATAGCTAAGTCTGGAACTAGAAAAGAGGAACTGTTAGTGGACAAAGGTGTATTGTCGAAAATGTGGGTTTTGAGAAAGATTTTGTCACCAATGGGAACTACTGATGCAATGGAGTTCCTTTTGGAAAAACTCAAGTCATCAAAAAATAACAATGATTTTTTTGATGCTATGAATCAGTAATTATTTTTCATTATAATTGAACCAGTCGTTTTTCTTGCTTCTAAGTCCCTATGAGAATTTACAACATCTGACAAATTGTAAGATGTATTTGTAGTTAGCGATACTTTATTTTTAGCTAGCATATCAAAAACTCTAGATGAACTATGACTTAAGTCCTTCTTCTTTGTTCCATATGTCATTAAGGTAGGTCTAGTAAAAAAAAGACTTCCTTTGGAGGCCAACAGGCCTGGATCAATAGGCGGACAATTTCCTGAAGAATTACCAAAAACTACCATAGTTCCTAATGGCTTTAAGCAATCTAACCCTCTTATGGCAGTATCTTTCCCTACACCATCATAAACAACTTCAACTCCTTCTCCATTAGTAAGTTCTTTAATTTTTTCTACAATGTTATCAGTTTTATACATTATGACCTCATCGCACCCATATTTTTTG
>CAYTJO010000005.1:5489-16501 GCA_964438215.1 uncultured Rhodospirillaceae bacterium | reverse complement strand
AATCTTTTTATAAAAATAACGATTATTTTTTTGATATTGAAAAAAGCAAAGTCAAAGTAAAAAATAAAAATATAGAGATAAAATTACAATTACAAAATGATAAAAAAAAATTAAAAGAATATAATGCTTTGGCTGTTTTAGAAAAAAATGAAATAGAAAAAATATTATTTCAACAAAGTCAGCAGAACGAAAAAATTTATACAATTAAAAACCAAATATCTGTATACAGTTCACTGGGATTTAATGATACTAAAAAGAATATAATTAAGAATATTATTATAGATAGAAAGTATAAGCTGGCATTCTATCTAGCTTTAGGAGATGGGATAGAAGCTTCTAAAGATAAAAACTCTCCTGTAATCTGGAATAGTATTTTAAATAAAGAAATTTCTCCTTTACCAGAAAAAGTTGTTTGCGCTAACAAATATGTTAAAGGTCCAGCAGAAATTAACCTGTTTTTATCTCAAGTAGGAATTGTAAACAATAATGATGATGGTAATAAATATCAAGCTCAATTAAAACAAGGACAAATGCTTGTCTCTAAAGATGGTGCATTATGGAGATGGGATGGTTTGTATATTAAAGATGGAAAACAAACTATTACATATAAACGAATTATAAGTACTACAAAATTAATTGGTTTAGAAAAAAATCTTAAAGATGAAGATATTAAAGCTAACAAATTAAATAACATAAGAAAATTAATAGAAAAAAAATATCAAAATATTGAAAATGAGATACAGAAAATTAGTAAGAAAATTAATATTGCAGAAAACTTTCTTATGTCAAATAACGAAAAATTAGTAGAAATTGAAAAAGATTTCTTAATAAAAAAGAGTAAAAAAGAATTAGACTTAGAAGAAATAAATAAAGAAAGATTACTTATAAATGAAAAAAGTTTAGAAGAAGCTAACTTAAAAAGTGAAATTGGGTCGCTTCAAAGTTTGATTACAAAAGAGAGTGGTGAAATTGTTAATATCAAAAATAGTTTTTCCATTAAAAACAAAGAAAACTTAGTACTTAAAGACAAGTATGAAAATTTTAGAATACAATTTGAAATTAACAAAAAACATAGAGATGCTGAAACTATTAGAAAAGAAAAAATTGAAGAAGAAATTACTGCTACACAGAAACAAATAAAAAATACACAAAATATCTTATTAACTCTTAACGATGATATTAAAAAAGCTAATTATGAAGAAAGTATTCTTTTGAAAAACCCTAATGATTCTCAACAAAAGATTGTAGCTTTAAATAAAAGTATAGAATTAAATAAAATTAAACTTAAAGAAACAGACCTTTTAATTATAAAGCAGAAAACTGAGTTAGAATTGATGTCACAGAAATATCAAGATATTAAAATTAAATTGGATACATTAAAAGAAGATACAATTAGAAAAGAAGCTCAATTAGAACAATTAAATAACTATATAAAAAGTGAAGAAGATAGAATAGAAAGTGATTTAAGAATTACAAAAGAAGTAATAAAAAATTCAATTGATAAGGTTGATTATTCTTACTTAGATATAAAAAATTCAGAGGTTATTTTATGAAATTTAAAAAATAAAGTAGACAATATAGATGATATAAATTTGACTGCAGAAAAAGAACTAGAAGAATTAGAAAATAAAATAAATAATATTTTAATTGAGGAAAAGGATTTAAATAATGCTGCAAAAAAATTAGAAAAAGCTATAGAACAACTTAATAAAGAAGCTAGAAACAGAATAATGAATACTTTTTCAAGCATAAATGATACTTTTTCTGATTTATTTAAAAAACTGTTTGATGGTGGTAAAGCTTATCTAGAACTTATTGATTCTGAAGACCCTTTAGAAGCTGGATTAGAACTTTTAGTATCTCCTCCTGGAAAAAAACTACAGAGAATATCGCTATTATCAGGAGGCGAGAAAGCCCTAGCCTCTTTGGCTCTAATTTTCTCTACATTTATAAATAAACAAACCCCTATTTGTATTTTAGATGAGGTAGATGCACCTTTAGATGACTTTAACGTGGAAAGGTTCTGTAGTTTATTGAAAGAAACTACTAAAATAACTAATAAAAAGTTTCTAATTGTTACACATAATAGAATTACTATGGGGTACATGAGTAAAGTTTATGGTGTAACTATGAGTGAACCAGGTATATCTAAATTAGTTTCTGTAAATCTTGATAAAGTTGGTTCTGAGTTTGCTGCAGAATAGACATAAATGAAAAAACTTAAAGAAATAGAAAGAAAAATAAAAGATCTAAAGAATAAAAAAGAACAAAAAACTTCATACAGTAGTGAAATTAATGGAAAGTTTTATAGTATGGCTATAAATGTTAGTTTAGAATTAATTACAGGTATAGGATTAGGTGTTATTTTAGGATTAATATTGGATAATCATTTACAAACAAAACCAATAATGCTTATAATCTTTTTTATTGTAGGAACAATAGTAGGATTCTATAATATGTATAAAAGCTTGAAAAGATATGGATATTTTAAATAATTATTAAAAAGATATGGCTGCTAACAAAGGACCTCTTCATCAATTTGAGATTTCTAGTCTTTATGACATAAATTTTGAAGGTATTGATATATCATTTACAAACTCAGCATTGTCTATGGTTATATCCATTTTTATAACAACTGTAATTTTTTATATAGGTTCTGGGAAAAACCCCAATGCTCCTGGTAGATTGCAAGTTTTAGTTGAAATGTCATATGATTTTGTTGCTAACATGTTAAGAGATAATGTGGGTAACGGGGGCAAAGCTTTCTTCCCTTTTATCTTCACATTGTTTTTATTTATTTTATTCGGAAATATCTTAGGTATGGTTCCCTATAATTTCACTTATACCAGCCATATAAAAGTTACTTTTGGATTAGCAGGTTTTATTTTTTTAGCTGTAACATTAATAGGTATAGTGAAACATGGTATAAATTTTTTAAAATTTTTCGTTCCCAGTGGAGTTCCTTATACACTACTTCCTATACTAATTCCAATTGAGGTTATTTCATACTTTGTTCGTCCAGTAAGTTTAAGCCTGCGATTATTTGCTAATATGATGGCTGGACATACTATGCTTAAAGTTTTTGCATCTTTTATAGTTTTATTAGGTTTCCTAGGTGGTTGGGCACCATTATCTTTAGTTATTGTATTAACAGGTTTTGAAATTATGATTGCAGTATTGCAAGCTTATGTTTTTACCATATTGTGTTGTTTATATTTAAACGATGCATTACACTTACATCATTAATTAACATAGAAAGGATATAAAATGGAAGTAGAGGCAGCAAAATTAATAGGAGCAGGTTTAGCAACAATAGCACTAGCTGGTGCTGGAATTGGAATAGGTAACATATTCGCAAGCTATGTTTCTGCAGCTATAAGAAACCCTTCAGCAGCACCAAAAGTATTTGGAAATGTATTGTTAGGCTTTGCGTTAACAGAAGCTATTGCGTTATTTGCTTTATTAATAGCATTTTTGATACTATTTGCATTCTAAAGATGCTTTTTTTTAAAAGGATAGTACTTTTACTATCAATTAGTATTTTAGTTAGTAAAAAGGTATTGTCTGCTGAAGGTATGCCACAATTTAATGCAAGTACTTTTCCTTCTCAGCTATTTTGGCTAGTTATTACATTTGTTTTACTATACTTATTTATGAACTTTTTAGTTCTTCCTAGAATAAGAGACAATATAAGACTTAGAAAAAATAAGATATCTAATGATCTCGAGAGAGCAGAATTAATAAAACATCAAATTGATAAGATAATGCAAGATTATGATGAAAAAATTAGTAATTCAAAAAATAGAGCCAATGAAACCATAAGAAGTTCTATAGAAAAAGCTGATCAAGATTTTTCAGCTCAACTAAATAACGTTAAGAAAAGAATTATACAAAAAGTTAATGAAGCTGAAAAAGAAATTTTAGAATATAAAAAAAAGATTTCTAGCGAAATTAATAATATTTCTCTTGAAGTCACTACTTTATTGGTGAAAAGAATTTTAGGACAAAGTCTGAGTAAAAATGATATTGAATACATTAACAAGCAATCATCTATTTTGAAGGATAGCTAATGAGCATTGATTTTTCTGACCCTCAAATCTGGGTTGCTATTTCTTTTATACTTTTCTTTATATTTTTTGGAAAGCTTATTTGGAAACAGCTAACAAATTTCCTTGATAGTAAAATTCTAGAAATACAAAATGAAATTGATGAAGCTCAAAAACTTCATAAAGATACTAAAGATTTGTTGGCATCAGAATCAAAAAAATTTCAAGATTTAGACTTAATTATCAAAGAAATCATAGATGATAGTAAAAATAAATCTTATGAAATTCTTCAAGAAAATAAAAAGAAAATAGAAACTCAAATTCAAATCATAGAAAAAGATTCATTAGAAAAAATAAAACTTCTGCAAAACCAAGCAATGGAAGAGATTAAGATAGATATTGTTAATAAAGCATCCTCTATTGCAGAAAATTTTATTAAGAATAAGCTTTCTGAGGAAAACCAGCATAGTATTATGCAGGATTCAGTAGAACAAACAAAAAAAGTATTAAGTTAATTTTTCCAATATTTTTTCTGTGAGTATTTTTCCTGTATATGCACTTAAGGTCCAACCCAAATGACCATGACCTGTATTGTACCATACCTTAAAATTTGATTTACTTTGTTTAATAATAGGAAGCATATTAGGAGTCATAGGCCTCAATCCTGCCCAAGGCTTTATATCTTTAGTATTAATTTCTGGAAACATATTCATACACCATTTTATTAATGGCCTTACTCTATTTTGCAATATATCAAGATTATAGCCATTAAACTCAGCAAAACCTGCTACTCTCAATCTATCATTTCCTAATCTAGAGGTTACTATTTTATTATAATCATCCAACAGACTTACTGTAGGAGTATTTTTTCCTGGGTTGTTAATAGTTATAGAATATCCCTTTACTGGATATATAGGTAGATTGTCCCCTATAGTTTTAGCTAAAAATGGTGAATAGACACCAGCACATACTATTACAAAATCATACTCACTAGAGTATTCATTTAAGTCATCCACATTGTAGCTTAAAACTTTAATTTTTTTCTTTTTGATTAAGTTGTTAGTCAAACCAATACAAAACTTATGAATATCACCTGTTTTATCAGAAGGTGTATAAAATATACTATCTAGTTTTTTATTTTTTAGTGCTGGCTCAATATTATATAATTCTTGATGCGTAATTCTAAATCTATTTAAACCTGCTTTACGATATATTTTATTTATATACTCTGCATTTTCTGTATGTTTTTTAATCATATATAAATGCACTATCCCTTTATCCAATTTATCAAATTCTAGTTTTTCTTTTTTTGTAATATCGTCATACAAGGAGATGCTTTCTATAGCCATTTTACATATTTCAAATGTAATTCTTTCACTCTTTCTTATGTTATAAATAAATTTGTATAACCAAGCTAATTTAGTAATATTTGGAAAAGGGTTAATAATTAAAGAAGAATGTTTTCTGTTAATAAGAGATTTCAAGCCAGTTTTAACATTATGCCAGCTATTCCAAGCTTCAGAGTTACTAGCAGATAGTTGCCCTCCATTAGCATAACTGGTTGCCATTGCAGGATATCTTCTTCCTTCTATTAAAGTTACGTCTATTTTATTTTTAGACAAAAAGTATGCAGTAGTTACTCCTGTAATACCTGCTCCTATAACTGCTACTCTCATATGCAGTTAATTTTGGAAACCATAGTAAAAAACTAAGCTTTCACTTATATCATCAAAATTGATTCTGAATTTATTAATATTTTTAAAAAAAACTTTGTCTTTAACTTTTATAATAGGTGTAATACTAATTTTAGATAAAGCTTTGAATTTTACTTTATTTTTATCTTCATCAACTAAAGCAATAAAAGTTTTTGCTTTAGAAGCATCAATTTTTGCATTATTTTTTAATATTTGATAATAAATAGTCTGTTTAATAATTACTTTATTGCTAGAGTTATTTTCTATATTTTCTTCTAATTCACATTGCAACTTAACGCTATAAAGTTTAAGTAGTTTTTCTTTTTTTATATTTTTCAAAAACCTAGTATAATTTGATATATAGTAACCAGGACATTCTACAGAGCTATCTATATTTTTTTTGTTATAGCTTTCCTTTTGAGTAGGGTTTTTAAAATTATTTAAAAATGAACAAGAACCAACAAATAACAGAATTAAAACTAATCCTGTATAATGATATAATCTCATTTATATTCTTTCCTTTAATATATTTTTATATAATTTATTATAAACTACTGTAAAGTATTTTAGCAATATGGAAGAAAAAAAAAATAGAATTACAATATATACAGATGGTGCATGTAAAGGAAATCCTGGACCAGGAGGATGGGGCGTTTTAATAACAACAGGTGATAATATAGAAAAAGAATTTTTTGGTTATGAAGGACTAACAACTAATAATCGAATGGAATTAATTGCTGCTATAAAAGCATTAGATTACTTCCGAGACTGTCAGGAAATTATATTATTTACCGATAGTACTTATTTAAAACAAGGTATTACAGACTGGATAGATACTTGGAAAAAAAATAATTGGAAAAATAAACAAAAGAAAAATATAAAAAACCTAGATCTGTGGAAAAAATTAGACTATTTAAATAACTTTCATGATATAGACTGGAATTGGGTTAAAGCACATGATGGTAACCCAGGCAACGAGAAAGCTGACCTGCTGGCAAATAAAGCTATAGAATTAAAAAAGAAAACTGATTAATCAGAAAGAACTTTAAGAAGATTAGTTTTTTTTAAGATTTCACTAAATATATAACCCTCTGGATGATCTACAGAAAAGGTTATAATAAAAGGAATTCCAAATCTGTTATATTCTTTTATAAAATTTAAGATGTCTTTATCAGGAAATGTCCAGTCAGCTCTCATTAATTTAATATTGTTTTCCATGAAAAAATTTTGTACTTCTTGGTCCTCTAAAACAAAATTTTTATTAATTTTACAATTTATACACCATTCCGCTGTAATATCTACAAATACTTTATGATTATTATCTATATAATATAATAATTTTTCTTTATTAAAATCTTCCCATTTATTGTAAGCGTCCTCTGTTTGATAATTCTTAGAGAAATATATATAATGATTTAATAATAATTTTCCAAGCCATAATAAAGATATTAAAAGCATAAAACCAATGAAAACTTTAATATACTTCATCAATATACCAGGCTTTGGTACATAAAATAAAATATTTGGCTTAATTATAAAAATAAAATAGGGTAAAGATTTTCCTAGACCCATTATTATAAATATAGGAATTGATAATAGATAGTTTTGTGACAATGCAAATGATATTGCAGAGCCTACTAGAGGCGCAGTACATGGAGTTGCTAAAAGCGTGCTTAAAATTCCAGTAGTGAAGTTACTAATAAATAAATTATTTTTATTAGCTAGTCTGTTTAAAAAATTAATATTGAAATATTTTTGAAAAAAATTAATCTTAATTAAATCAAAAGTTATAAGAGTAAAAATTAATAATAAAAATATTAAAATAATTAAAAATATAGGGCTCTGGAATTGCATGCCCCACCCAAAATTAAGTCCAATAGATCTTAAAAGTATAGAAATAATAGAAAACATAAAAAACATTGACAGAATACCAAGACTTACATAAAAGGAAGAAATCTTTACATTTGAATGATTTCTAGTTGTAGATTGCTTTAACAAATTATTAATTTTTATGCCTAAAACAGGAAGCACACAAGGCATAAAATTTAATATAAATCCTGCAAAAAAGGCAGTTATGAAAATTGTAAGTATTCCCCCTTTATTATGACTGTAATTTCCTGGTAATTCTTTAATTATAGACTTATAAAAAAAACTATTATTATTAATTTTAAAGAAAATTACTGATTTGTTATTATTTAAAAATATCTCTTCCTTGCTTTCTAAGGTTAGCTCATAACCATCATCAGTTCTTTTCACATTTTTACTTCTAAGATTTGGAAAGTCATTATTAATTAATATAGCTTTTATTTTATTATTTTTTGATTCTAAAAGTGGTATTTTCCCAATCTTTATAAGAATTTTTTTGTCAGATGCTTTGACAGTGGTTATAGTAATATTACTATTAGATGTTAATTTAACTGGAACTCTTTCTTTAAACTTTTCTATTTTTGCCATGTTTTCTTGGTTTATATAATTATCTTTAGGAATATTTAATACAAGATTAGTTTTAACTGGAATACAGATATCCTTGCAAATCTGATATTCTAGTTCAAATCTAATTTTATTAGAATGTTGAAAGTTTTTTTTTAATAAAATTTTGTAAGGAATTATAATATTATTTTTATAAATTCTAGAAATTAGATCCGCACTTTCATCAAACTCTTCTTCAGGGAAAGGCCAACTTGGTGTTATATTCTCGTATTTTTCACTATCAAGTAATTTAAGTTTTGGAGGAGACCCTGCATCTCCTGGATATATCCAGTATATTTTCCAGTCTTTTTGTATAGAAAAATTAAGTCCTATCTCTAAAGAACTTTCATTTTTTTTTCCTAATATTATATTTGCTTTAGTACCTTCAAAAACATCTGTATTAGACTCTATGCCAAATAAAGAAGAGCATAAAAATGTTAAAAAAAATGTTAAAAAAAAACTTAATTTCATTATTATAATAATAACTTAATATAATAGGATGTTTAGTAAAAATAATAACTATTTTTCTTTAGAAGGAAAATTCTTAATTTCTTCACCTAATATGGTTGATCCGAGATTCTCTGAAACTTTGATCTACATGATTTCTGATGATATCAATGGGTCAATGGGCATAATTGTAAATAAGCCTGCACTAAATTTGGATGTAAGAAATTTTTTTAATGACTTTAAAAAATTAGATAAAGAAATAAATAAAAAATACATGATACATTATGGTGGACCTGTTGAATTTGATAAAGGATTCATACTTCATACTAATGACTATGAAACCTCTGAAGCAAAAACCTTGTTAAAAAATAATCTGGTTCTATCTAGCAATTCAAAAATTTTAAATGATTTGTCATATGGGAAAGGTCCTTCTAAATTTATTTTTGTAATAGGCTATGCTGGATGGCGCAGCAATCAATTGTCTGAAGAATTAAAGCAAAATTCTTGGTTGGTAGCTAATATGAATAAAAAAATACTTTTCTCAAAAAATTATAAACTGAAATGGAAAAATGCTTTAAAAAGTATAGGTATAGATGAAGAACACCTGAAAAGCTTTAAGTTTTCTAATTACTCGGGTTCTGCCTAATAGTTTGTTCATACTCTTTTCGTAATAAGCTATACATTACATGGTCTTGCCATTCTCCATCTATTTTAAGATAGGCTCTGCTAACACCTTCTTCAATAAATCCAATCTTTTCCAATAACTTTCTACTAGGTTTATTATGCTTTAATACTGCAGCTTCTATTCTATGTAGTCTAAGATCTATAAACAAAGAAGGTAAAAGAATTTTAAGCGCTTCGTACATATATCCTTTTCTAGAATGTCTTTTCCCTATCCAATATCCTATAGATGAACTTTGTGATGCCCCTCTTCTAACATTAAAAATATTTATTCCTCCAACCAAATCCTTATCATCATCCTTAAAAATTAAAAATGAATAAGATCTATCTATATTTGCTAAATAACTAGAGTTTTTTAAATATCTCATAAAGGCCCTCCTAGAACAGGAAGTTGCATCCCATTTAGGTTCCCAAGGTGATAAAAAGCTTTTAGATGAAAGTCTTAGTTTCTGCCACTTTATGGCATCCCTTCTTTTGGGAGGCCTTAGAAAGACTCTTTTTCCTGATAATCTTTTTCTAGAAAAAAGAGATTGTAAAGCAATTACTAATTTCTTCACTGAAAACCTTAGATTAAAGAATTTTTAAATATGTAGTCTTTAATTTTTTCATATTTATTTTCTATGATTTCAAATTTTTCTTCTAAATCAAAAATATTTTTATATCTTAAAGGCAACATTGGCTCTTTATTGATAGCATTTAGAACCGCCTTAGAAAATTTAGCAGGATGTGCAGTTGCCAAAGAAATAGCAATATCATCCTTATTATTTTTAATATATTCAAGTGATGCAGCATATCCAACAGCAGTATGAGGATCAAAAATAAGTCCATATTTTTTATTTATATTTTTAATTATTTCTAAGGTTCTGTTTTCAGAAACACTGAATGATAAAAATGAGTTAAGAATTTTTTTATTATAATTATTTTTAACACACAAATTATTTTTAATTTCAAAATTTTCCATTACCTCTGAGACCTTTTTACTATCTTGATGAAGTAAATCATATAACTATCTCTCAAAATTACTAGCAACTTGAAAAACCATAGAGGGAGAATTAGTGACCTTAACATCGCTTTTTTGAAATTCTCCCGTTCTAAAAAAACGATTTAAAATATCATTCTCGTTTGTAGCAACAATAATTTTTTTAATAGGAATATTAAATTTATTCTTAGCTAAATAACCTGCATAGGCGTCTCCAAAATTACCTGTAGGCACAGAAAAAGATATTCTTCTTTTGTCATAAATAAAGTTTAATTTAACAAACGCATAAATATAGTAAGTAATTTGGGCCATAATCCTAGTCCAGTTTATTGAATTTATAGAAGCAAATCTTTTGGCTTCACTGTCTTTATCTTTGAAAAGTTTTTTTACTAGGTATTGACAATCGTCAAATGTACCTTTTACAGCAATATTAAATACATTATTAGATTTTATAGTTGTCATTTGTCTTCTTTGAAAATTAGAAACTCTATCTAAAGGGTGTAAAATAAAAATGTTAACATTTTTATTATTTTTTACTGCTTCAATTGCCGCAGAGCCTGTGTCTCCAGATGTAGCTCCTATTATATTTAATTGGTTGTGGTTTTGTTCCAAAAAGAAATTAAATAAATTACCTAAAAATTGTAGTGCTATGTCTTTAAAAGCTAATGTTGGTCCATGAAATAACTCTAACAACCA
>CAYTJO010000005.1:0-5479 GCA_964438215.1 uncultured Rhodospirillaceae bacterium | reverse complement strand
ATTAGAAAATTTCCTATAACTATACTTTATAATTTCTTTTAATTGTATATGACTGAGATCATCTCCTATAAAATTTTTAATCACATGATAAGCAATGTTTTCAAACTTTATATCCTTTTTACAATACTTTAAATTTTCTATGCTCCATTCATGAGGTAGATATAGTCCACCATCTTTAGCTAAACCTTCCAATGATACTTTTTTAAAACCTACTATTGTTTTGTTATCTCTTGTACTTACATATTTCATAACTAACTTTTTTCTTTTATATTAGAAAGCAAAATACTTATACTAGCAAATAAAAATAACCCCATAAATTGATGAAGTATTCCCATCCATATAGGAATGCTTAAAACTATTAAAAAAGCACCAATTATAACTTGCATAAAAATAATTACAGGTATTAATAAGCATACTATCTGACTTCTATATGGTAAATACCTGAAGTAACTTCGTAATCTATAAAAGGAAAATATTAGCAATGAAACCAGCAGAAACGCTAATAATCTGTGGACAAAATGAATAATTTCAAATTGATCATTAAAATTAGGAAAAAAACCTTCCTTGCAAAGCGGCCATCTAGAGCAAGACAAAGATGCTCCATACTTTGAGGTGAAAGCACCAGCACATGCCGTTATTAATGTCATAAATAAAGATGCATATATTAATTTATTTAAAAATTTGTCTACAAATACTTTTTGTTTACTTGTTGCAAAAGTGAGCAAAAATATATTTAAAACTATATAAAATAATAAAAATGCACTAGCTAAATGAATTGCTACAGACCATGGTATATTTGACTTTATAACAGTAAGGCCTCCTAATAAGCCTTGAATCCCTAATAGTATAATTAGACAATATGAAAATTTTTTTATTTTTTTTTCTAAATTTGAATTTAAAGCCAAGAATAAAAATAGAATTATTGAAAGAGGACCAATAATAAAAGCTGCATTAGCTCTATGAATCCATTCTAAAAAAATTTGAAAGTAAGAATACTCAATTATTCCTAATTCATTAATTTTATTATAGCTAGGAAAAAAAAATCCATAGCATAATGGCCAATCAGGACATGACAAGCCTGAGCCAGTTAACCTAACCCATGCTCCTAATAGAATCTGGATAACTATTGCTAGCAGCAAAAAACTAGACAAATATCTAATTATTAATAAAGAACTTTTAGTCATATTAAATTTTCCTAACATATATAGTTAAAATTACAGATAGGCTTATAGCTAACATAAACCAAGTTAAAGCATAGTTTAAATGATTGATGTTTGATACTGTATTAGGTTTAACATTGATTATTTCCTTAGAAGAACTATTCATTTCATAAATTAAAAGTGGTTCTAACTTTATATTTAAAAACTTAGATACCTCTTCTAAGTTTAAAGTATACCATTTATTATTTTTAATATTATTTTCAAGCTCATAAAAGCTAGGATTAGGAAATTTTATTGCTAAACCTTTAATTTTTTCTATTTTTTTTTCAGATTTTATTTTTTTTTTTTCCTTTGTAAAACCTCTATTAACTAAAACATTCTTATCCCCAACTTTTAATGGGACTAGTTTATGATAACCTACTTTTCCTTTATATGTTCTGGGTTCAAAAAATAAAGAATGCTCTTCTAAGATCACTCCTCTTACGCTAATTATTTCCATATTATCTATATTTACTTTTAAACTATCTAATTCCATAGGCTTGCCGTTTATTTTTGTTAAAAGCAAGTTCTTATTGTAGCTTTTTATTTTATGTTTATTTAATTGCCACACTCCCAAAAAAAGTAAAAGAAAAAAAGTAAAAGAAAATACTAAGTATACTGAAATAATATTTTTATTTTCTCTCATCGAACTCTAACTTTATAAGTTTTATAATTAAAATATACTTGCTTACTCTTAGTACAAGTATAGTTAATAGTAAGATAATTAATGCCATAAAAAAAACTAGCTCTGATAAGGAAAGTTGAAAAGTGTAGTCTATAAAATATGCAATTGGAATGCTTAGTATACTCAAAAAAAATGTAGTTATCCATATTGCAGTATCACCTATTTTATTGATATTAAAATTAGTCTTACATTCTTTGCAATTTCTATTTAAAGCAACTATGCCTTTAAAAATTTTTCCTCTTGAACACTTAGGACAATTACCAAAAAACAGGGGAGCAAGTAGACTACATCTACATACTATTTTAACCTCCCCACCAATAAATTGAGAAGAATAAAAATAGCCATACCACGTCTACAAAATGCCAATACCAAGCAGCAGCCTCAAAACCAAAGTGCTGCTCCGGCTTAAAGTGGCCTGCCATTGTTCTGAAAAGAATAATTATCAGAAAAATAGTGCCCACTAAGACATGAAATCCATGGAAGCCTGTTGCCATAAAAAAAGTAGAACTGTAAATACCGTCACCAAAAGCAAATTTAGCATGACTATACTCATAAGCTTGTACAAAAGAAAATAGAATACCTAATGCTATAGTTGCAATTAATCCCCAAATTACTGTTCTTCTTTTACCTTCTAATAAAGCATGATGAGCCCAGGTCACTGTAGTTCCAGAAGTTAATAAAATTACAGTATTTAAAAGTGGCAAATGAAATGGGTCGAATGTTTCCACGCCTACTGGAGGCCACCCTCCCCCAGTAAAAGTCACTCTACTATATTGAATGGCTTCGTCAGCAAATATACTAGCATCAAAAAATGCCCAAAACCAAGCTACAAAAAACATTACTTCTGAGGCTATAAATAATGCCATACCATATCTTAGTCCTATCAATACAAAAGCATTATGGTGGCCTTCATGCTCAGCTTCTCTGATTACGTCTCTCCACCATCCAAACATGGTAAGAATTACAAAAAACCCACCTATTCCAAACACCCATTCACCAAAATTTATTTTATGCATAAACATTATAGCTCCAACAGCCAAAATAAGTGCCGATATCGCTCCTATCAATGGCCAAGGACTAGGATCTACTAAATGATAAGGATGTGATTGTTTTGAATCTGACATATTATTTACCCTCTATTTAAAATTTATTATAGTCTAGCTTATTTAAAATTTCTAACATTAATACTATCTGTATCAAAAAAAGTGTAACTTAGTGTAATAGACTCTATTTCCTGAGTATTTGAATCTTTATATAAATCTGGGCTGATAAAAAACGTTACTGGCAAGGAAATTGTTTCACCAGGAAGTATAGTATTCTCTTCATAACAAAAGCAGTCTAGTTTATTAAAATAAATTCCAGCCTTTTGTGGTGTAACATTATATGAGGCAATAGCCTTTATTGCCTTATCAGTTTTATTAGAAATTTTATACTCCACCGAATTTGTTTTTCCTAGCTTAGTTATTATCGATCTTTTGACAGGCTGAAAATATACTCCCAAGTTTCTCTCAATATCAGCATTAAACCTTACTTTTATTTTTTTATCTAGAATAACATCTGATGGCTGAAATGCTTCTTGTGTGGTTCCTCCATATCCTGTCACCTTGCAAAATAAATTATATAGTGGCACCGACGCAAAAGATAATAAAAACATACCAATGGGGATTGCAAAAATTAAAATTGCAAAATTTTTATTTTTATTATGCCTAATGCTTTTCATAGTCCTGACATTTTCAATATGGTTACAATATAAATTATAATGACTAAAAGTATAACTAATAATGCTATAAAATATTTTTTTTTCACTTTAAATCAATACTATAAAAAGACATTTATAAAATTATCAGCAATAATTATAATAAAAATTAAAAATAAATAAATTATAGAAAACTTAAATAACTTCTTTGAGGTTTTATCATCATTAATATTTACACGATAAGCCAAATATAAGAAATTAGTATTTAAGACTAATACTACAAACAAATATAACTCTCCAGAGAAAGTTAGTAAATATGGTAAAAAAGAGGTCAGGTACAATAAATAAGAATACTTTAATATACTCCTTTTAGTGACCATCTTTCCCAATACATTGGGAAGCATCGGAAGTCCTGCTTTCTCATAATCATTTTCTGAAAAAAGTGAAAGAGCCCAAAAATGGGGAGGGGTCCAAATAAAAATTATTAAAAATAAAATAACAGGAAAAGAACTGATATTATCAGTTACTGACACCCATCCAATCAAAGGAGGTAAAGCTCCTGCTGCACCCCCAATAACTATATTGTAATAAGTTTTTCTTTTAAGCCAAATAGTGTAAATAAAAATGTAAAAAAGAATAGAACTTGCTAGTAAGAAACTTGCTAATAAATTTGAAGCTAACCCCAATAAAACCACTGATAATATGCTTAATATTATGCCCAAACCTAAAGCCTCATCGGCTTTTATAATCCCTGATGGTATTGGACGGCTTTTTGTTCTTTTCATTTTTGCATCAATATCTTTGTCATACCACATGTTTATACATCCTGCCGCTCCAGCACCCATTGCAATACTGAGTAAAGAAACTAAAAATAATATAGGATGTATAGAATTAAATTTTAAGGCTAAGACCTGTCCACAAAGAGCAGTAAATATAGCTAAAGACATAACTCTAGGTTTAAGTAATGAGAAATAAGCACCGATAGAACCAAATTCTACCTGGTTCTTTAATCTATCTGGTGCTGTTTTCAACATTATTATAGAAAACTTATTGTCTAATGACTTACTTTTTTTACTCTCATCCATTTTGGGTAATTCATCATAAGTATGAAATGGTGGAGGAGATGTTGTCTTCCATTCAAAAGTATCGGGACTTCCTCCCCATGGATTATCTGCACACTTTTTACCAAAATAAAGGGTTCTAAATAATATAATTACAAACCAAATAACTGCTATTCCGGATATATAAGAACCATAAGTAGCAACAGCATTCCAACCAGCATATGCATCTGGATAGTCTGCATATCTTCTAGGCATACCTTGTAAACCCAAAAAATGCATAGGAAAAAAAGTTAGGTTAACACCAACGAACATTAGCCAGAAATGAACTTTACCCATCCATTCATCATACTGTCTTCCTGATATTTTACCAAACCAGTAATAAAAACCAGAAAACAATGCAAATACTGCTCCTAAAGACAATACATAGTGGAAATGTGCTACTACATAATAAGTATCATGTAATACAGTATCTATTCCTGCATTTGCCAATACTACTCCAGTTACTCCTCCTAAAGTAAAAAGGAATATAAAACCTATGGAAAATAACATGGGTGTAGTAAATCTAATTGATCCGCCCCACATAGTGGCTATCCAACTAAAGATTTTAATCCCAGTAGGAACGGCAATAACCATAGTTGCTGCTGTAAAATAAGCCTTAGTATCAACGTCAAGACCTACTGTATACATGTGATGCGCCCAAACAACAAATCCCACTACTCCTATAGAAACCATAGCATATGCCATACCAAGATATCCAAAAACTGGCTTTTTAGAAAAAGTAGATACAACATGACTAACTATTCCGAATGCTGGTAAAATCAATATGTATACCTCCGGA
>CAYTJO010000004.1:4253-16598 GCA_964438215.1 uncultured Rhodospirillaceae bacterium | reverse complement strand
AAAGTTAGCTGGCCACAATCCTGAAGTGATTTTAGCAGTAAGAAAGATAAATGATTCTATGCCAAAGTTTATTTTTAATAATGCAATTAAAAAGATTAAAAAAAAATCAAGAATTTTGATATTAGGTCTAACTTTTAAAGAAAATGTAAATGATATAAGAAATTCTAAGTCAGCTATTTTAGAAAAACTATTTAAGAATAGGGGATATAATGTTGAAGTTTATGACCCGTTAGCTGACAAAAAACTAGCGTTAAGTGAATATGACATAAAATTAAAGATTCCTCAAAAAAAATACCACTGCATAATAGTAACAGTAGCTCATAAACAGTTTTTAAAGATGTCTGCAAAAAAAATAATAGACCTTTTTGAAAACCCTAGTTTATTAATAGATATCAAAAATATTTGGAATAAAAATAAATTGCCTGCTTACATTTCAAAATGGAGTTTATAGTTGAAAAAAATTAACAATAGTTTCTCTAGCAAAGTTTCGAGTTTCTATGATGATTTAGCTAAAAGTAGAAAAAAATGGCTTAAAAAAGGTTCAGCTTTTCATAGGGAAGATAGTCTAAATTTTAATGAATTCATACTTCCCAAAAGTAAAGTTTTAGAGTTAGGTTGCGGAACTGGTAACTTATTAAAAAGTCTTAACCCAAGTTATGGTCTAGGTATTGATTTAAGTAAAGAAACTATTAGAGAAGCAAAAAAAGAGAATAAAGATATTAATTTTATTCATGGTGATATTTCAAAACTATCATCTCTTTTACCAAAGGGCGAAAAGTTTGATTACATTATTTTAAGCGACACAATTGGATATTTAGAAGATATTCAAACTACCTTAGAAAATCTGCATAAATTTTGTAAAAAGGAAACTAGGTTAATCATTTCATACTATTCACCTTTATGGTCTCCCATATTCAGTATAGCAACATTTTTTAAATTTAAGATGCCAGAAATTAAAACACAACTTTTGAATTTAAATGATATTAAAAGTTTTTTGAAAATAGCTAATTTTGATGTAGTTAGATTAGAAAAAAAAATATTATCCCCTATCAAACTTTTTGGTTTGGGAAGGATTATAAATAGATATCTAGTAACATTGCCAATTTTTTCTTTTTTTTGTTTGAGACAATATGTTGTAGCCAGATCGTTAGAAAGTTTAAGAAAAATAGAGTATAACTCTGCTAGCATAATAATTCCTTGCAAGAATGAGGCAGGAAATATTGACGCTGCAATTAAGCGATTGCCAAGATTTACCAGAAAACTAGAAGTAATTTTCATAGAGGGAAACTCCTCAGATAAGACTTGGGAAAAAATTCAATTAGCTAAGAAGAAATATAACAATACAAAATCAGATTTTACTATTAAAAGTTTTAAGCAAAAAGGAAAAGGTAAAGCAGAGGCAGTTTTCTTTGGTTTTGAAAAAGCCACAAATGAAGTCTTATTTATTTTAGATGCAGACCTGACAATGCCTCCAGAGGAATTACCGAAGTTTTGGAAAAAAATTGCTTTAGGGGAAGCTGAATATATTAATGGGACTAGGCTAATATATCCTATGGATGATGATGCAATGCGATTTTTAAATTATTTAGCAAATAAAATGTTCTCACTAATATTTAGTTGGATTTTGTCACAGCGGTATACAGATACTTTATGTGGGACAAAGGTGCTGACAAAAAAGAATTATGAAAAAATAAAAATAAAAAATAAAGATTTAGGAGACTTTGATCCTTTCGGAGATTTTTTTCTCATTTTTGGATCTTCTAGGTTATGTTTAAAAATGAATGAAATACCTATAAGGTATAAGGCTAGGTCATATGGATAGACTCAGATATCAAGATTTTCTCACGGATTCATGTTGATTAAAATGGTAATATTTGCTTTTTTTAAAATTAAAGCAATTTAATGTTTCAGCCAATATATATTTTTTTTTTGGCCCTTCTTATAAGATTTCTTAATCTCTATTTTAACCAGATAGATGTCAGTACTTACCTTGTGGAAGATCAATTGATGTACTGGGATTGGTCACTTAAAAAAGCATATTCTGTAGACAGTGTTTTGGACCCTAGTATGCTATTAGAAAGAATGCCTGGGTCGTTCCTTTTTTTTCAATTTGCTATTTGGCTTGTGGGAGAAAATTTATTTAATGTTTTATTTTTACAAATAGTAATAGACTCAATTAACTGTGTAATAATCGCATTAATTGCTAAAACCATTAACAGAAAACTATTCTTTTTTGCTGGTATAACAGCAGTCTTATCCCCCCTTCTAATTATAGTTAGCTCACAAATATTATCTGATACTATTTTTCTTTTTTTCTTTGGTAGTTATATATATTTTATCTTAAACTTTAGCTTAAATAAGAAGGAAAGCTTTTTTTATTTAGCAGGTTTATTTTTAAGTATAGCATTATTTACTCGCGTAGTTGCACTACCTTTGATTTTTCTAACATTACTTTATTCCATCTACATATTTTATGTTAATAAGTTTCATTTGCTTAGAGTAATAAAAATAATTTCATTTTTTTTAGTTATATCATTTTCTTTGTCTACGCCAAGAATCATAAATAATTACGGTAGTTACGATACTTTTTCTCTTACTACTCAAACGGGTTCGCACTTTGCATATTGGGTAGTTCCGGGAGTATTAGACTTTGAGAATAATGATAAAAAAAAATTAGATCAAAAAAAAATAAAAAAACTTAATAAAAATTTGGAAAATGAAACCAATCCATTTGAAAAAAGTTCTGCTTTAAAAAAAGAAGCATTCAGTACATTATTTTCTTTAGATAAAAAATCTATTATTTTTGCATGGGTTAAAGGAGCAACCCTAAATACTTTTTCTCCATCCTTAATGCTAGACAAAAGAGTCAGAGATATTGCTCATCCATCATTTTACAAAAATAATAGGAGTTTAACAAAATGGTTAACTAAAGTTTTATATGATGAAAGTTTTTTAAAATATAAAATAGTTTTATTAGTTTCATCTACTACTTCAGTAATATTTTTATTTTTAACAATTTATGGAGTCTTCTTTTCTTTCAAAAATCATGCTAGAGTCTCATTAATTCTATATTTAATTACTTGTTATTTTATATTTGTAACGGGACCTGTATTTTCTCCAAAATATATTCACCCAGTCCTTCCTATTTTGATTATTTTTCAGTCGTTAACTTTGATGAAAATTTATCAATTTTTTTATAATATTTTTCAAAAAGACATAGAGCAACAAAGAGTTCCATAAACGGTATCACTGTTACTATATATCTAGTTTCAAAAATTCCATTTATACTAAAAAACATTGTTCTTCCCAACAAATATGATAAGGAAATATAACCAAAAAATTGTAAGATTTTTTTTTCGGTCTTTATAAATAAAAAAAACAGGGAATACATAAAAAGCAGAAATAAAGTAAATTTATACAAAGCATTGGCTCCTTTAGATATAGAGCTGTAAGGATTTTTTTTAATTTTTAACAATAATATATTAAAGTTGCCTTTAGCCACAAAAAGCCTTTCACTGTGGCTCAAACCTTCACTTGGTATTTCATTAGGCCATCCAAAACTAGAAAATGGGTTAGACCACATTTTATAAATTCTTTTTATAGGATTTTGTATCCAATATTTTATGGGATATTTATTTTTTTTATTTTCTGCTTCCTGTTTAAATTCATCATCAATTTCTTTGGGGAAAGGAAGACCATCTAATTTTTTAAGTTTATAGACAAGTTTTTCTATCTTTATTTTCTCATTTTTATCAAAATATGCATATTCTGGTATTAATATATTAGCATAATTTTTTCTGTTTATACCCCATAGAGAACCGGGTTTTTCATATTCATCTGTAATCCAAGTTTTTGTCCAGCTCAAGTACCCAGTTGGAGACCTGCTTCCATCTGGCATTATCATATTGGTTGGAACTAAAGATGGTAATTTTACTATGATATTTCTTGTCGTCCACATTCCCCAGCTTAAAGAAAGCAAGAAAGCTATAAGAAATCCGTATAAAAACCCTTTTTTTACTCCATGAAAGTAAAAACAGCATACTGCAACAGGTATTGTTAAAAATATATTATCTAATCTAATCCAGGTAGCTAATATCAAAGCTAGAGCAATTGAAAAAACTCTAATTTTTTTATCTTTCAAGGATAAAAGTAACTCTGCAATTAAAAAAAGTGTAAAGGCTATAGCAAGAGTTTCTGTTTGCACATACCTTGGCCATGCGATTAAAAGTGGAGATAAAGACAAGATTATACCAAAAAAAGTTAAAAACTTTTTATTATCGATGTGTTTTTTGATAGCAACAAGAAGGTATATACAAAAAGAACTGTAAATCAGAGTTTGTATTATCCTAACGGCATTATTAGAATGGTCAAATACATACCAGATAGATGCAATGAATACATCATAACCTGGCCCATGATTTCCACCAAAATGAGGAACACATTCACCAGACATAGGATCTGAAAGAGATACTCCACAACCTCTTATAATATTTTTAGCTACTGTAGAATAAATTTCATAATCTCCTCCTGTATCAGGAAAGAATATTACAAAGATTAATCTAGCTAAAAAACTAAGTATAAAAATAAAAACAAAATTTATAAGCATTTTTTTAAATTAACTTACAAACTGTTCTTAAACAACCTTAGGTTGTTGGTAGATAATTTATTTTTCTGCAATTGCTAGCCAGGAGTAGCTGTGTCTATGCCTGATCTTGACTTTTTTGAACCCAACCCCTTTTAGTAAATTAAGAAGTTCATGTTTTTTGAAATATTTTGAATAAGTTGGGTATAACTGGTCAAATATTATATAATTTCTTTTCTCAAAAGAACATTTACCGAATACCTCTAACATATATTCTTTCATTGGCAGATTAAAAAACTTACATAAAAAAATATAAACATAACAGCAAAAATTTAGAAAGGAACATATAAATCTCAATAAAGAGTCTGGAAGTATTCTTGTCAATCTTCTTAAATTATTAAATATATTAATATAGATTTCATTTCCTTCATATCCATAAACCCAAATTAAAAATTTTCCTCCAGGTTTAATACTGTTATGAATTTTTTTACATGCTAATTTATATTCTGGTATATGGTGAATAACTCCTAAAGAAAAAACATAATCTATCTTATTCTTAATATTAAGATTTTCAGCTTTTATATTTAAAAACTTAATCATAGACTTACTATCTGAATTATTTTTTTTTGCAATATTAATAGCTTCTGATGGTTCTACAGCAAATACTTTTTTAGGATTAAACTTAATTAAATTTTTTAGTATTCTTCCTGATCCTATTCCAACCTCCATAATAGTTTTATTTTTTACAGTATTTAAAGAGAAGGGCTTTACTATGTCTTTGAGCATATCAATGGAGCCCCAGTAATCATCAATCTTTGAATCTTTTATGAATTGTTCTCCAAAATCTTTATATGACTCCTTGTGATCTATTCTCATTAATTATTTCCTTATTAAAAAATATTAGTTTATTTTAAATTATTTTCTATGCATTTTTCTAGCATATAAAACGACCATATCATTTTTCTATTATCTATCCCTTTATTATGAGCATCTAATATTTTTTTTAGCTTTTCCTTATTAATAAATTCTAATATTCTAGCTTTCTTAGATGTTAGAGTTTCTGTAACTTTTTCTTTTAGAGTTGTTCTAAGCATTCTTGCTAATGGAATTGCAAATCCATGTTTTCTTCTTTTAATAATGCTTTCTGGTATTTTATTTTTGCATAATTTTCTAAGAATACTTTTAGTTGTATTTTTAATTTTATAGCTGTTTTGTAGTGAGGATGAAAATTCAATTATTTGTTTATCTAAAAAAGGTGATCTTACTTCTAGGCTATTATACATAGAGGCCCTATCAACTTTTGTTAAAATATCATTAGGTAAATAGTTTTCAAAAAACATCTTAGTTATTTGGTCATGAACATTTAAGCTAGCATTTAGTGATTTAGACCCTAAATAATTAATTATATTTTCATTTTCTGAATATTTTTCTATAAAATTTGTAAGAAAAATCTCACTAATATCATTTTCAGTAAAAGATGACATCCATCTAAAAATTTGTTGATTAGCATTGTATCCAATGCCTTTACTTATTTGTGTAATTAAAAATAGAAAGCTCATATAATTATCTTTTCCTCTTAGTTTGCTTAACTGAGAATATAAAATTTTTCCAAAAAACTTTGGAAAGCAACTTAAAATTTTCATTATGTGAATGTATTTAAATGGTGAGTAACCACTAAAAAGTTCGTCAGCGCCATCACCAGACAGCACTACTTTTACATATTGTTTAGCTAACTTAGAAACTAAATGAGTAGGTATAATTGATGGATCGTTAAGTGGTTCATCTAGTTTATCTTCTATTTCAACTAAACTATTAACTAAGTCATTTTCGCTTAATAAAATGGAATGGTTTTTAATATCTAAGTGTCTAGATACTATATCTGCATATTTTGACTCATCATAGCTATCATTACCCATTTTTATAGTAAAAGATCTTATATTAGAAGAGTATTTTTTACTGTAATAAGCGATTAAACTTGAGTCTATACCTCCAGATAAAAACAAACCTACTGGAACATCTGCCACCAGTCTATTTTGCACACTTTCTGAAATTATATTATCTAATTTTTCTAAGGCTTCTTTCTCGGATATATTCTGTTTTAATCTTTGATCAATTTTCCAATAAATATTAGAAGTTAATTTTTCTTGATTATACTTTACATATTCTCCCGGCTTAACCTTATAAATATTATTTATCAGAGTTTTATTTAAAGAAATATAATCAAGGTGCAAGTAATCGGCAATAGCCGAATAATTTAAATTTTTTTCATATAGCGGAAAGTCAGTTATAGTTTTTATTTCTGATCCAAATAACAAACGGTTTTGATAAAAGGAATAATAAAGAGGTTTTTCGCCAGCTCTATCTCTAGCAAGGTAAATAGTATTTTCTTTAGCATTATAATATACAAAAGCAAACATACCATCTATTTTTTTTAGGGTCTCTTCAATACCAAAATTAATCAAAAATTTAAATAAAACTTCGGTATCTGAAGAATCTTTCAGTGAAATTCCTATGTTTTTTAAATGGTTCGCATGCTTCTTGTATCCATATATTTCTCCATTAAAAACTAAACAATCTTTGGTTGCTTTATCTAGAGCAGGTTGCTCACCTCCAGCCAAATCAATTATAGAGAGTCTGTGATGCCCTAATGCTATTTTATTATTTCTGTAAAAAGATGAATTATCAGGTCCTCTATATAAAATTCTTTTAAGCATAATATTTATGAAGTTTTTATCTTTTTCTTCACTTATAGAAGGAAAGAAACCTGCAAATCCGCACATAGCTATTTTTTCTTTTTACTAAGTTTGATAATATTTTTTATTAAATATGATTTGTTCTCAGCAGTTTGAAAATATATTCTAGATTGTATTTCTGCAATAATGCCTAATAAAATACATAATAGGCCTGATAAAAGAAAAAATATTATTAATAAAGGAAGAGGTGTAAGAATAAATGAAATATCTTTAAACACCTTAAGCCATAGAGCATAAATTGAAATTAATAACCCTACCGTTATTAGGGTAAATCCTAATTTACCAAATAAATGTATAGGTTTGCTAATAAGCTTATCAAAAAACTTTACTACTATTAAATCTAGTACAACTTTGGGAACTCTAGAAATTCCATATTTACTTTTACCTGAATGCCTTTTGTTATGGTTGACTTCAATCTCAGCAACTTTTCCTCCTTCCCAACATGCATAAATAGGAATGAATCTGTGCATCTCTCCGTATAACTTTATATCTTTTATTGTATCCTTTTTATATGCTTTTAGAGTGCATCCATAGTCATGTAAAGATACTCCTGAAATTTTTGAAATAATATAATTGGCAATCATTGAGGGTATTACTCTGGAAAAACTATTATCTTTTCTATTTTTTCTCCATCCTGACACTACATCATAACCTTCTTCCATTTTTTTTAACAATTTTGGGATATCCGCTGGGTCATTTTGTAAATCACCATCCATTGCAACTATAATTTTTCCTGAAGCAAAATCAAAACCTGCTTGCAGTGCTGCTGTTTGACCATAATTTCTTTTAAAATTCAGGCAGGAAAAGTTATTATTAATTTTTATAGTTTTTTTTATATTTTTCTCAGTATCATCAAAACTTCCGTCATTAATGAAAATAACCTCGTAATTATAATTCTTAAGGCTGACTTTTATTTTTTTTGCCAAAGGCTCAATATTTTCGGCTTCATTAAAAACAGGTATAATTATAGAAATCATATCATTAACAAAATATATTATTCTTCAAACAATACTCTAGAGTCTTTTTTATTCCATCTTCTAACGATGTTTTAGGCCTCCATCCTAAGTTGCTAATTTTATTAGTATCTAGTCTTTTCAAAAAAGTTCCATCAGGCATTGATGTATTATACTGTATTTCAATTTTGTGATCTAACACTTTTGCTATTTTTAAAGCTAATTCAGTAATACTTATATCTTTAGATGTACCCACATTAATTGGCGAAGACGAATTATAGTTTTTTAATAAAAAAAATATAGCATCTGCAAGATCATCTACATATAAAAATTCTCTTCGAGGTTTTCCTGTGCCCCAAATTTCTATTTTTCTGGACCCATTTATCTTAGCGTAATGTATTTTTCTTAATAAGGCACCTAAGACATGACTATTATCTGGATCAAAATTATCATTTTCACCAAAAACGTTGCTGGGCATTACAGAGATAAAAGGTTTATTTAATTCTTCATTAATATATTTACATAATTTTAAACCAGCTATTTTTGCTAATGAGTACCCTTCATTAGTTTCTTCCAAAGGACCTTTCATTATAGATTCTTCTTTTATTGGTTGAGTAGACTCCTTTGGATAAATACAGGAAGACCCTATGAAAATAAATTTTTCAATATCTAGTTTCGATGCTGTAAAGATAACATTATTTTGTATCATTAGGTTTTCATAAAGAAAGGCTGCTTTATTGAGCATATTAAATTTAATTCCACCGACTTTTGCGGCTGCCAATATAATAATTTCAGGTTTATTTTTTTCTATCCACTTTTCAGTAGAACTTTGGTTCATTAGATTAAGCTCTTTTCTGGTAGCTTTTAAAATATTACAACCCTCTTTATCAAGTTTTCTAACTATAGCACTTCCTACCATTCCGTTATGGCCTGCAACCCAAATTTTTTTTTTTAAAATATTTAACACGAAAGTTAGGTATATTATGTTTTAAAAGGTTTTTTTATATCACTTTGTATCATTTCTGAGACAAGATCTTGAAAATTTATTTTAGGTTTCCATTTTAATAGTTTTCTAGCTTTGCTAGCATCTCCTTTTAAATAGTCAACTTCCGTTGGCCTAAAATATCTTTTATCTACTTCTACTAAAATTCTATTATTTTTAGAATTATATCCTTTTTCCTTAAGTCCTTTACCTTTCCATCTTATATTAATACCAATTTCTCTAAAAGCAATTTCACAAAACTCTCTTACAGAGTAACTATGACCAGTTGCTAAAACAAAATCATCTGGTGTTTTATAATTAATTATTTTCCACATACCTTCTACATAATCTTTTGCATGTCCCCAATCTCTTTTAGCATCAAGGTTTCCTATCCAAAATTTAGTTTTTCTTCCATGATAAATTTCTGCTATTGCTCTAGTTATTTTACGAGTTACAAAAGTTTCTCCTCTTAAAGGACTTTCATGGTTAAATAAAATTCCATTACAAGCATACAAATTGTAGGCCTCTCTATAATTTTTAGTTACCCAATAAGAGTAAAGTTTAGCTGCTGCGTAGGGGCTTCTAGGTTGAAATATTGTGTCTTCATTTTGAGGAGGAGGGGATTTTCCAAACATTTCAGAAGTTGATGCTTGATAAAATCTAACTTCTCTTTCCATATTCAGTGTTCTTATTGCTTCTAACATTCTAATGGTTCCAAGTGCATCTGAATTAGCAGTATATTCTGGAGTTTCAAAACTTACTTTAACATGGCTTTGTGCTCCTAAATTATAGATTTCAGAGGGTTTAACTTTTTGAATTATTCTAATAAGATTTGAAGCATCTGTTAAATCTCCAAAATGCATTCTAAAATTCGCTTTCTCATGGGGATCAGCATAAATATGTTCTACTCGCCCAGTATTAAAAGAGGAAGATCTTCTTTTTATGCCATGAACTTCATAGTTTTTATGCAATAATAAATCAGCTAGATAAGCTCCATCTTGCCCAGTAACTCCAGTGATTAAAGCAATTTTATTTTTCATAATTTATTTTAATATTTCTTTTCAATACCTTATAATGTATACCTTAATATTACTATAAATATTAAACAAATAAATAATTACCTTTAATGAATATATTATTATTAAAGTTTAAAAACTATTTTTATACTTTATTGTGTTTTTTTTCAACTTGGATTATAGTCGGGGCTGTTCCTGCTTTCCAATTGGAAGGAATGTTTAAGCAAGTTGATACTCAAATCTTACTTCTTCACTTACTAGGATGCACACTTTTTATAGTTAAAGGCATAGAATTTTTTTTTAATAAAGAAAGCACAAAAGAGATAAATAATATTTTTTTTTTAATTCCTTTTTTTATTGGAGTCTTAACTTTTTTTTCTGCTATATTCAATGATTATTTTTATACTATCCTTTTAGGATCTGATCAAATAGGGCAGGGAGGATTTTGGTATTTTGATTTTGCAATTTTAATACTTTTTTTTTCGTCTGTAGTTTGCAATTACAAATTAAGATTATTTTTCTTTTTAAACATTTTAGCTTTAACAACTTTAGTAACTGTCTTTACTCTTTCTCCATTTTGGAAAGGTATAAATATATCTTTTTTTTATTTTAATGACTACCTTTGCTATTTTGGAATTATTAGTTTTATTTTATTTACATCATTGATAGAAAAGAAACTACCTATCTTCTTGGCATATTGCTTTTTAGGTTTTTATTTGAGTTTACTAGATAACAGAGCTGCGATAATTTTATGGGGATTAGTTTTTTTCATAGCTTTTATATATGAACTTCTTCATTTATTTCGGAATAATGGAATTATAACAAAATGCAAGAACTTATTATTTTCTAATTTAGTTTTAACTGTATCAGTATTTTTAAGTTCATTTTTAATTTTAGCATCCTCTTTAATTTTATGGAGAGGAGAAGGATCACTTCCTTCTGAGATTGCTGGCTCTACATTAGCTTCTTTAGTTGTTAGAGGTAAGTTGGTTGAAGTAGTTTTATCTGATTTCTTTAATTTTAAAAATATTTTGTTAGGGGAAGGTTGGGGTAGAGTTTCAGATTTGCTGCTAATTCAAATGAATGCATGGCAATTTGACCAATTAACTGTTGGTTTTAATATGCACTTTCATACACATAATGAAATGTTTGAACATTTTTTTAGCTTAGGAGTGCCTGGGTTAATTCTTTTTTTAATTTTTATTTTTTATATTTTGAAAAACTCAGAATTTATATCAATTTACAACAAAATAGGCTGGCTGTTGTTTTTTTATGTTTCTTGCTTTTGGTTTTTTTGGGCAGGTACCATGCCTATTTTTGCTCTAGCTTTGGGAACCCTTGCCTCAACTCATGTAAGCAAATTAAAATTTACTAGCAAAGATATTAACAAAATTCTCTTCAAATATAACTATTTTATTTCTCTAAGTTTTTTTATTTTAGGGTTATATTTACTTTTTGGGGCTTATCTAACTTACTCATATACAAAAGAATATAAGAAAATTAGTTATGGTGAATTAGCTAAACTATCAAGCAAACAAAATATATCAGAAATTACATGTAAAAATTTTTATGTAGATAGAAAGGGTGGAGAGGCAGTTGCTAGGTTTGTTAATGCTTGGCCTGCTTATTTAAAAAGAAACAACATGGAGTATAATGAAGCGTATATTAGAATATTAAAAGCTTTGCAATGTATATCTGAGGACATTATTTTTAATTCAGAAGCTTCAATGAGTTTATTAAGTTCTAGTATTCTTTTGGATACTAAGCTCTTTTTCTCTAATTCTAATTTGGTAAAAGAGCATCTAAATAGCGAAGAAAATTATGAAAATTTAAAAAAGAAAGTACTAATGCTTGCAAATAAAGCTCCTAAAAGAGGTGACCTAATAATGCCATTTATTGCGATCTCATTAAAAAAAAATAGGTTGGATGTAATAAATGAAATCTGTAATAAAAAAGAAATCATAGGTATAGAAGGATATTGTAATTTGATTTCTGCATACAGTATCCTAAGCAATAAATACCCAACTAACAGTGATATTAAAAAGAGCATAAATTTTTT
>CAYTJO010000004.1:0-4148 GCA_964438215.1 uncultured Rhodospirillaceae bacterium | reverse complement strand
GGTTATACACATTCCGGTATACCCCTATCACCCGATATAGTATATTATATTTCAAGCAATGAAGCATTGAAATTATTAGAAATTATAGAAAATTCAAGATAAATAAAAATGTTGTATTAATGCAACACTCTATAAATTTAATTAAAATTTGCAAGTTTTTACTTTCAATATTATTATTTTTCCAATATTATTTAGCAAAAGATACTACACGTGTATATTAAGGAGAAAAAAATGTATTTAATAAAAAAACTAAGTTTTCTAGCCTTGGGAATGGTGATGCTTGCCGCTCTCAGTGTTGGAAATAAAGTATATGCTGTCAGTTACTACGGGCTTAGTTGTACGAATCTAGCCTATGGAACTCATCAAACAGGTACTCTTCAGTATGTAGATGCATATATCGGTTTGCAAATGGACTTTACAACCTCTGCTTCTGGTACAGCATCTGATGTTAACTCTACTGGTGAAGGTGGAACTTACGTAGGTCAAGACTGCTTGTATTCTGGAGGAGGATTAACTAACAGTTCTGCCTTTGTTTCTGGTGATGTTGCTAGATCAGCTGCGAATGCTATTGTTAATGCTGTTAGTGGAAGACTTATGAGTGCTTTACAACAGACAGATGATACTGCAGCTCATATGTCATACACATCAAATGGTAATGGCATTGGAATGGCAGCAAATAGAATAGTTGGTGGCTTAAGTATTTGGTCGAATTACACTGACTCGGATTTTGAAAATGATCAGACTTTTACTAGAAATTCTACAGACTCTAACAATTTTGATGGAGACTCAAGTGCGCTTACAATAGGAATTGATAAGAAGCTCGGAAATATGATTATTGGTCTTGTAGGAACTAGTTTTGATACTGATTTAGATGTTTCTGTCAATTCTGGTAACTATTCAGCAGACGGTGAGACATATGGTGTTTATGCAGGTCTAAATACTGGAGTATTGATGTTGATGGCAGGATACGGAGTTGGTGAATATGATGTTGATACAGAAAGATTAGATTTAGGAACTGGTAATACAACTATTACTGGAACAACCAAAGCTGACATCAATTACTATCATATTGCGGCAGCAGCAAGGCTTCAGAGAGGTAATTTCTCATTTGTACCGAGAATAGCTTACAGAGATTTTGACCTTGATACAGATGCTTTCACAGATGTTGTTCCAAATGATAGCAATATTGCTGGACCATCTAATGACAACACTACTGGAACTACTAGCGGAAAGAATACGCAAGATGTTGCCGTAGCTTCTTTTAGTGCAAGTTCAACAATGACAGAACTAGGATTAAATGCATCGATTGCTTTAAGAGGAGGAACTATTACTCCTTTTGTTGATGCAGCTTACGTAGCCGAAGATACCACGCAAGCTACTTATCAGGGCGAAAAAGTTACTGATGCTTTAGATGAGACAGCTGCGACAGACGCTGATGGATATACATCAATAGGCGCAGGTTTTAATTTTAACCTAAGCGGTAAATTTACTGGCGGTATAGCTTATTATGAGACTTATTCTAGAGATGACTACAATGAGAATTCATTGTCAGCTACAATTAGACTAAGCTTCTAAGTAAGTTACTTACTTTAGTTTATTTATTTTAAAATATTCCCCCATCTTTTTTTAAGGTGGGGGTTTTTTTAATCAACCGATTTATATCTTGTTTTTTGAATAATTATAGTTGCAAATATTGGAATAAATACCGTAATAATTATTAAACAAATTAATAATTCATCTAAAGTGTTGTAGTCAGCTTTTTCTAAAATAGCACTTGTCTTTTGATCAATCACTTCTCTTTTAATTACAAAGATTTTATTTAGGTATTTAGTAAATAGTTCTCTCGCTGATAATGCTAAGTTAGAAAACGAAGCAAAAACTGAAAAGAATGTTGCTTTGTATTTTAAGGGGGCATTCTTAGCTATCCATCCTAGGAGAGGTATCATAGCTACTTGTCCTAAAGGAGATTCAATTGCATTATTAATAAACGCAATGAACCTAGCATCAATTATTCCTCCTGTTAAAGAAGAAGTAAAATTGTGTAATCCATAATACATAAAAAGATTAGGAAGATATAGTATTCCAGATATCAGAGACAAAAATATAAAGATTTTAGCTAGACTTGATTTAATTATTATTTTTTTAAATACAAGTAATCCCACTAATGTCATTAAAGCTGCATTTACAGAAAGATACGACAAAAAAGATTGATCAAAACCTAGAATGTCTATTTCAAACCAAGTTAATCCTGACCCTGGCCCAGGAATTGATCTATATATAAAAACTATTAATGCAGTTCCTATAATAGTTAATTTTTTTTCTTTTGAGAGAGGTTTGATTAAATATCTAATTAAAAAAAATATTAAAACTAAAGATGTAATTAATACAAGTTCTTGAGAAAAAGGAAATTTTAAACTACCAAATAAAATAGCAAAAAGTACAAAAAAAATACATGCCCAAAATATTTTATAATCCAGCTTAGAATTATTAGAAGAATAATTTAATTTTAGTTCAAATTTCTTTTTAAACATATTTGATAAAACAACACCGCTTATTGATAACAATGGTATAAATAAAGCTAAAAAATATATATTTGAATAGGCTTCTAAAACTTCAAGCTCCTTCATATTTTTTATTCCAGAGAAAACATAAATATTCAATAATCCAACTAAAAGGGATCCTAAAATAATTGAAAATCTTCCATAAAGCTGAAGAAGCATATGCTCATTTCTTGTTGAGGTTGTTTTTCTATACAACTTATTACTTTTGCTTTCAACTGCCTCAACAGTCATGGCATCTGCAACAACATCTTGAATAACATAGCCTACAGGAGTTAAAATGGAGCTTAAAATAAACCAAGTTTCTGCTTTTAAAAAGCTTTCCATTAAGTCTCTATTAGTGATTAATAAAAACATAATTAGAATACTCTTAAAAATAATTATAGCTCCTAAAAATACAAGGTAGTTTTTTTTATTCCAAAACTTATCTACAAGAAAGCCAATTGGCATTTTAAGAGCCCAAGGTATACCTACCCAGAAACCTATAGATGCAATAAAGGCTGCAGAAAGATTTAGATAGTCTTTAAGAAAAAAAATGCCTACTATATTAGTTAGTCCTGATATGCCAGCTGATAAATAGATTAATAATGGTGGAAGATATATCCATTTGAATGTCATTAACTAATTACCTATTGTATTTATCCTCTAATCGATAAATGTCATCTTCTTCCAAATAATTACCTGTTTGTACTTCTATTAAAACTAGGTTTTTTTTAGTGCTATTTTCTATCCTATGAATTTCTCCTTTTTTAATAAAGGTAGATTCATTTGTTTTAAGCTTAAACTTCTTTTTCCCTTTTGTAATAGTTGCTATTCCTTCTATTACTACCCAATGTTCTGATCTCTTCATATGCTTTTGTAAGGATATCTTCTCTCCAGGTAGTACTAATAATTTTTTTACCTTATACCCTGGTTCATGTTTTATATTTTCGAATAGACCCCAAGGTCTACTAATAATAGAATCATCAAAAGCCTCGGCCTTATTTTTTTTTATTAAAATTTTCATTGCACTTCTTAATAAGTTTGAGGATTCTTTTTTTGTAACTAATATTGCATTTTTAGTGTTTACTATTACTTGATCTTTTATACCAGCAACTACCAGCAACTTATTGTCAGTATAGGTAAAGTTATTCTGAGCGTTTACAGATAAAACATTTCCAAAACTTTTTTGTACTTCATAAATAGAATCATATGTTCCTAAGTCACTCCATCTACTGTTGAAAGGTATAACTAATTTTCTAAAATTTTTTTCTAATACTGCATAGTCCATGGAAATAGACTTAGCATTTTGCAATGGTGTTTTATCTAAAACATAGAATTCATTTTCCTTTTTTGCTTTTTTGCATGATAATATAGACTTTTGATAAAGGTCTTTGCTAAATTTATTAAAAAGCGAAATTAAGATTTTATTTTTAACGACTATTATTCCTGTATTCCAGAGAGCATTTTTTTTAATTAATTTTTGAGCATTCTGTTTTGTAGGCTTTTCAATAAAAGTTTTTATTTCTAATCCTTTTTGATGTTTTTTATTCTTGTCAGCTAAAATATAGCCATAGTTGCTATTAGGTTCTGATGCCTTAGCTCCTATTG
>CAYTJO010000003.1:3839-18229 GCA_964438215.1 uncultured Rhodospirillaceae bacterium | reverse complement strand
GAGGCGATCTCTACCAAAACATATTAGAGAGATGCCAAGTGACCCGATACCCAGCATGGAAGATATGGAGATACTTGGTAAATACTCAGAGGAGGCTACTGCCGATGAAAGGTTGGAATGAAGACACGGTAGGAACGTGGATTTGTGCATTGTTGTTGATAGTGGCTGGGATGTGCTTCGCATTCGCTTGGGAGTATTCTCTTGGGCGTCCCGATACGCCAAAAGATTTCAGCCAATTCCCGGCAGACCCTACAGAAAGTCCGTATTGGCGTCACGATAACAAGGCAGACGGATCGCCCGATGCTTGGCAATTAAGAAGTAACTTTGTGCCGGGTACAACCGATATTTATTGTACGGCTGATAAAGACTTTCCAAAGGAAGAAATGGATCTCAGAAATAAACTAATAGGGTGTAAGTGGTATCAAGTTTACGGTGCAGATTGGACAGCAGCAGTTTTTTGGGTGCGCTTTGCAATAGGTCTAATTTGGGTAAGCATAAGAGGTTTGTGCAAAGGTGACGTTAAAGATGGACAATAAAAAACGGCTAAGGATTTTAGAAAAGGCAGAGCTTAGGCTAGTAGGAGAAATTGCCGATGAAAAGCCTTAAACGCAAAATAGCTAATTATAAGAACCAGAAGCGTATTAAACGGAACACAGAGTTAATGATAGAAGCGGTTTCCCCCTGGCTTCCTGACTCTCTAGAAAATGGCTACTCTATTTTCTGGGGTGCCGTGGCTGGATTGTTTTTTATGTTTGGCATATTATGCATTCCATAGATTTCATCAATAGGAAACTTTTTGAATAATCAATCATCTATCATGGCCTAAACTCCTGCAAAACCTTCTTCAGCTGGTTGAAAAATCAATACTACCTTGCCTTTAAAATTTCTAGTTTCTGACAAATACTTTGCTGCACCTAATAACATAGTCGTGTGTCCATCATGTCCACAGGCATGCATAACTCCATTATTTTTAGAACAATAAGGTTTTTTATTCTCTTCGGGAATTGGTAAAGCATCCATGTCTGCTCTTAGTCCTACAGATTTTCCAGTACCATTTTCTAAAACTGCAACAACTCCTGTTCCTCCTATTCCAGTTTCTATAGTATCAACTTTAAATTCTTTAAGTAGCTCTACTACTTTTTTTGAGGTGTTTATTTCTTGATATGCTAATTCAGGAAACTTATGAAAGTGATGTCTCCAACTTTTCATTTCTTCATAAAATTTGGCTATTCTATTTTGGATAGGCATTTATTCTCTCCGTATTAATTTTTTACGTTATTTCCTGGTTTCCATAAAACTTCTTTATTTTCTATTATATTAAGCTTTCTTGCAACTACAAACAAAAGATCTGATAGTCTATTTATATATTTTAAAATTTCAGCATTAACCAGTTTCTTCTTATTGAGATCTAAAATAGATATTTCACATCTTCTACAAACTGTTCTAGCGAGATGAATCCTGGAAGATATTTCAGTTCCGCCAGGAAGTATAAAAGATTTTAAAGTAGGCAAACTAGAAAGTATTAAGTCTATTTCTTTTTCTAGATTGATTGTGTAGTTTTTACTTATTCTTAAAACATTTTTTTTTTTTGATGGTGTGGCAATGTCTGCTCCCAAATCAAATAAATCATTTTGTACTTTTTGCAAAATATTTTTATATGGGCTAGGAATTTTACAGACAATAAATCCCAAATTAGCATTTAATTCTTCTATATTAGCTAAAGCAATAATAGTTTTATCAGTTTTAGAAACTCTAGAACCATCTCCAAGGGAAGTTTTTCCCTTATCTCCGCCTTTAGTGTAAAGCTTATCTATTTTTACCATAATTAAAATATTATATTGAAAGAAAAAATAAAAGCAAAAATTAGCTGAAGCAAATATTGACAATGTTCTATATTTGTTCTTATAATAAGTAAAATAATTAAATTTATTATTTTTTAATATTGACTATAAGCTATATATACGCAATATTTAGATATAAAAAAAATATAACTACAATATATAGTAACTTATCCCCATGTTATTATACACAATTGTGGATAAAAAATATGCTGAATAAATTAAAATATAAAACTGAAACTAAAAACTCTGACATACTTAATGTCGTACAAATTAAGCCAGGTGTAAGTGTAAAGAAGGACCTTAGCAAAGATTCCTTATTGACTGAGTTTGGCCGATCAACTCTTAAAGATAGGTATCTCCTCCCAGATGAAGACTATCAAGGAATGTTTGCTAGGGTAGCTAGTTATTTTTCAGATGATAATGATCATGCCCAGAGTATTTATAATTATATGTCGAACCACTGGTTTATGCCCTCCACGCCTATTTTATCTAATGGAGGTACTAATAGGGGGCTACCTATTTCATGTTTTCTTAATGAAGCTAATGATAGTTTGCACGGTATTGTAGATTTATGGAATGAAAACGTTTGGTTAGCTTCAAAAGGAGGTGGAATTGGGTCTTACTGGGGAAATCTTAGAGGGCAGGGTGAAAAAGTTGGACAAGCAGGTAAAACTTCTGGAGTAGTCCCATTTATAAGAGTTATGGATTCTTTAACTCTAGCTATAAGTCAGGGTAGCCTTAGAAGAGGATCTGCAGCCTGCTATTTACCAGTTTGGCATCCAGAAATTGAAGAGTTTGTTGATTTAAGAAGACCCACTGGAGGTGATCCTAATCGCAAGGCTTTAAATCTCCATCATGGTGTAGTTTTATAAGATGACTTTATGAGAGCAGTTGAAGAAGATAAAAACTGGGCTTTAAAGAGTCCTTAGGATGGATCTATACAAAAAACTACAAAGGCTAGATCATTGTGGATTAAAATTTTAACTGCTAGAATAGAAACAGGTGAGCCTTACCTTTTATTTATAGACAGAGTAAATGACGCTATTCCCTATCATCATAAGATGGCTGGTTTGCAAGTCAAGATGTCTAACTTATGTAGTGAAATAACACTACCTACTGGTTTGGACCATTTAGGAAAAACTAGAACTGCTGTTTGTTGCTTGTCTTCCCTAAATCTAGAAAAATATGATCAATGGCAGTATCACTCTGAGTTTGTTTTAGATATAATGAAATTTCTAGATAATGTAATGGAAGACTTTATAATCAGAGCACCTGAGACAATGAATAACGCAAAATACTCTGCATATAGAGAGAGAAGTGTGGGATTGGGTGTTATGGGTTTTCATTCTTTTCTTCAAAATAAAAAAATTCCATTTGAGTCGGTTATGGCAAAATCTTGGAATAATAAGATTTTTAAAAATATTAAGGAAAAGGCAGATGAAGCTTCAAAATTTTTGGCAGAAAAAAAAGGCCCCTGTCCAGATGCTAGTGATTATGGAGTAAAAGAAAGGTTTTCTAATAAAATAGCTATTGCTCCAACCGCTTCTATTTCAATAATTTGTGGTGGTTCTTCTCCTGGAGTAGAACCAATAGCGACTAACAGTTTTAACCAGAAAACATTATCAGGATCTTTTAATGTAAAGAACCCACAATTAAAGAAACTTCTTGCAGAAAAAGGAAAAGATACTGATGAAGTTTGGTCATCAATTACTGTTAAAAATGGATCTGTTCAACACTTAGACTTTCTTAACGATAGTGAGAAAGCTGTATTTAAGACAGCATTTGAAATTGATCAAAGGTATTTGATAGAACTTGCTGGAGATAGAACCCCATATGTTTGTCAGGCACAATCTTTAAATATATTTTTAAAACCTGATGTTCACAAAAGAGATTTGCACAACATCCATTTTTCTGCATGGAAAAAAGGAATTAAAAGTCTCTATTATTTGAGATCAATGTCGTTGCAGAGAGCAGAAGTAGTAACGCAAGACAATATTAAGGTTCCTATCAAGGGAAAAATTAACGAAAATGAAAAACCACAAGATAATTTTATAGATTATGAAGAATGTCTATCTTGTCAATAAAAGGGAAATAATTAAATGTCATTACTAGATGCTAGACCTGTTTACAAACCATTTAAATATCCTTGGGCTTATGATGCATGGTTGCAACAACAAAGAATTCATTGGTTACCTGAAGAGGTTCCTCTAGCAGATGATGTATCTGATTGGAACCATAAGTTAACAAAACAGGAAAAAAATCTACTCTCTCAAATATTTAGATTTTTTACACAGTCTGCTATAGAAGTAAATAATTGTTATATGAAGCATTATGCTCAGGTGTTTAAACCTACTGAGGTTCAAATGATGCTTGCCTCATTTTCTAATATGGAAACCATTCATGTTGCTGCATATTCTCATCTGTTAGACACTATAGGCATGCCAGAAGTTGAATATCAGTCATTTTTGCAGATAAAAGAGATGAGAGATAAATATGATTATATGCAACAATTTAATACTAGCTCTAAAGAAGATATTGCTAAAACTTTAGCAATTTTTGGTGCATTTACCGAAGGGCTGCAATTATTTGCTACTTTTGCAATTCTATTAAATTTTCCAAGATTTAATAAAATGAAGGGAATGGGCCAAATTGTTACTTGGTCTGCTAGAGATGAAAGTTTGCACACAGAATCAATAATAAAATTATATAATACCTTTTTGTCAGAAAACCAAGATATTGATATAAAAAAACTCCAAGTAGATCTATATAAAGCTTGTAATACAATGATCTTACATGAGGATGCTTTTATAGATAGGGCATTTGAATTGGGAAGTGTAGAAGGTTTAAGATCAAATAGTGTAAAACAATATATTAGATATATAGCAGATATAAGACTAACCCAACTTAATCTTCAACCAATTTATAATATTGCTGCTAATCCTTTACCATGGATAGATGTTATGCTTAATGGAGTAGAGCATACAAACTTTTTTGAAAATAGAGCTACAGAGTATTCAAAGGCGTCTACGAAGGGAACATGGGAAGAGGCTTTTGCGCAGACTTATAAATAAAATCTATTTAGAGTTAATTAACTTCCATAATTTTTCAGGCTTTGCTGGCATGTCGATATGCTTTACATCAAGTGCATCACAGATAGCATTAATTACTGATGGTGGTGCCACTATAGCTCCTGCCTCTCCAGCACCTTTTACTCCTAATAAATTAGTTCTACATAAAATATCATTGTAAGAAAAATTAAAATCTGGTACATCACTTGCTCTAGGTATAGCATAATCCATAAAAGAACCACTTAGTAGTTGTCCATTTTGATCATATATAGTTTCTTCAAATAAGGCTTGTCCTATTCCCTGAACTATACCGCCATGTACCTGACCTTCTAATAATAATGGATTTACAACTTTCCCAAAATCGTCAACTACAAAATATGATAATATATTAACTTTTCCATTTTCCTTATTTACCTCCAATTCACAAAGATGTGTTCCATTAGGGTAAGTAAAACTTCCTTGAGGAGGAGTCCATGAACCTTCAGCCTCTAGTATATCACTGTCATTTAAAATAGAACTTGATACCTCTGCCAATGTAAAACTTTTATTATCAAAATAAAAGACTCCATTTTTATAGCTAATAAGGTTAGTTTCTATATTATGTTTTGAGGATAACAGAGCTTTTGTTTTTTTTAATAAATTTTCTGTTGCTACTTTTAGCGCACTGCCGCCTACAGGTGTTGAGCGCGATCCTCCAGTACCAGAACCCTTTTCTATTTCCTTGCTGTTTCCCTGTACTATTTGTATCAAGGAAATATCTATATCCAATATTTCTGATACTATCTGTCCATAGGAGGTTTCATGTCCTTGTCCATTAGATTGAGTTCCTATTTTAACTGTAACATTTCCATTCTTGCCAATACTTACAGTAGCAAATTCAGGACCACCTCCGCCACAAGCTTCTATGTAGGTTGATATTCCTATTCCTCTCAAAAAACCTTTTTTGAAAGATTCTTTTTTTCTTTCATTAAAGTTGTTCAGATTAGCTAGGGTAGTTGCATCTTGGAGATTTTTTTTAAAATCTCCACTATCATATATGTGACCTAGAGCTGTTTTATAAGGCATCTGAGATTTATCAATTAAGTTTATTTCTCGAATTTTAATAGAACTAATCCCAAGTTCTTTTGCTGATTTATCTACTAGTCTTTCTATAAGATAGGCTGCTTCTGGTCTTCCTGCTCCTCTGTAAGCATCAGTTGGTCCAGTGTTGGTGTAAACTCCTTTCACGTTTGCATACGCTGCTTTTATATCATAGCAACCTGTTAACATTCCAGTGCCAGCATAAGTGGGAATAAAAACTGCAAAATCAGACATGTAGGCTCCTATATTTGCGTAAGTTTCTACAATTAATCCTGTAAACTTAAAGTCTGAGGCTAAACCCAATGTGGCTTTACTAAGATGGTCTCTTCCATGTATATCTGATAAAAAGCTTTCTGTTCTTGAAGCCTTCCATTTAACAGGTCTTTTAACTAAATTTGATGCTGCTAATGATAAAACATACTCAGGATAATTAAATATTTTCATACCGAACCCGCCACCCACATCTTTAGTTATTACATGTATGTTTTTCTCAGGCTTATTAAAAATGGTTGATAGTTTTCTTTTTAGACTATGAACTCCTTGACTAGAACAATACAAAGTATACTCATCTTTATGAGCATCATAGATACCAATTGTACTTCTGCATTCCATGGGATTAGGAACTAATCTATTATTAATTAATTGAATATTAGTTTTATAGGTAGATGCATCTAACATTTTTTGAGTTTCTTCTTTGTTTCCTAACTCCCAATCAAAACATAAATTATTGGAAAGATTTTCTCTTACTAAAGGTGCTTCATTTCTTATCGCAGAGGATACACTGGTAACACTATCTAATTCTTCAAAATCTATAATAATTTTTTCAGCTACGCTTTCAGCTATTGATAATGATTCTGCTACAATAGCTAAAATTGGGTCTCCTACATACCTAACATAATTTTTTGCTAATATGTGTCTAGGAGTGTCTTTCATTTCTTTCCCATCTCTATTCTTTACTAGAAAAGTAGTCCTCATATCATTAATAGATAGATCTGCAATATCTTTCCAACTAATTATTTTAAATAAACCTTTGACTTTAATAGCATCTGTAGTGTCTATGTTTAAGATTTTAGCGCTAGCATGAGGGGATCTTAAAATATACATATAAGACTGATTGCTAAATGAAATATCATCTGTATAAATTCCATTTCCAGTTAGTAATCTACTATCTTCTAATCTCTTTAATGGTTGTCCCATTCCAAATTTCATAAATTTATTCCTAACTAGTAATTAAAAATATTACTACATTGAAAATTAGATTTTATTAAATTATATTTATAATATATCATTAATTAGAAAAAAAAATTACAATTATGCAAAAATATAATGAAAGCTCAGATTCTCCAAAATTTACTATTGGAGAGGTAGTAAAGCACAGGTTTTATCCTTTTAGAGGTGTAATATTTGATGTAGATCCAGAATTTATGAATAGTGAAGAGTGGTATGAGTCAATACCGGCACATATAAGGCCTAAAAGAAATCAACCTTTTTATCATCTTTTTGCAGAAAATGAGGATGGCCCTTATATTGCCTATGTTTCTCAACAAAACCTTCTACATGATGAAAATTTAGATCCTTGCTCGCATCCTCAAATTGAAACATTATTTGACGGTATAGTTGACGGAAAGTATGTTTTAAAAAACTCTAATTTGCAATAATAATCTAATTACAATCGCTGATATATTTGCCTGACCAAGCAGAAGCTTCATTCGCCAATTCAGATGTTAAAAGTCTTCTAAAGCTAGCATGGCAGGTTCCGCAAGCATTACCTAAATTACACATTTCTAAATCTATATTTTCCCAATTATTATTATTAAGCGCTATCTCCAAGTTACTGGCAGCTACTTCTGCCCTTGAATATAACTTGTTAAAGTATTCTTCTACTGCCCAAATTGCCGGTGTGGCGTTGGTTAAATTTTTAGTAGATAAATTCGTGGTTCTAGGCCATAAATCTCTAGATCTTTCTAGTAAAAGTTTAATATCTTTAGCGTCTTGCAATGCTAATTCTTGATTGTAGTCTAGGTTATTATCGACATCAATGAAGGGTGCAAGCCTTTTTATTCTGGCCCAAATCCCCTGCATGCCTGCTTGTCTTAGCTCTATAGTATCTTTAGCTTCTTGAAAATCATTAGTATAGCTTTTAAAACTAACTAATATGGTGAATATTAATAAGAAAAATAACCTCATAACGTTATTATAGTTATATAAAAAAATTAATCTACTTTTATATTATTCTGCTTTTATTTTTTAAGCCAAGGAGCGTCAGGAGCTGTTATTTCACCTTGAGGAGGCTTACTAATCTGATTTTTAGTATTTAATACTTCTACATTAGACGCCTTAATTTTTTTTTTGTATTTTTTGAATGCATTTTTTCCTAATAAGAAAGATGCGATAATAGCTATAAGAAAAATTGTTATTCCTATAATTGGATGATATTGCATATACTAAAAATTAATACTTTTCAAAAAAATTAACAACAAAAAATTTTACCTTCTTTTTTCTCCTTTTCAGAAATAGTAAAAACTTCATAGCCTGTTTTTGTTACTCCTATAGTGTGTTCGTATTGAGCAGACAATTTTTTATCTCTAGTTACGGCGGTCCATCCATCATCCAGTATTAAAACGTCTTTTTTACCTATATTTATCATAGGCTCTATAGTATAAAACATTCCTGTCTTGAGCTTTGTTCCTAGATTTTATGTCCCATAATGTAAAATATTGGGAGCAGTATGAAACTTTCTTCCTATGCCATGCCCACAAAAATCTCTCACCACAGAATAACCAAATTTTTCAGAATATTCTTGAATAGCAAATCCAATATCCCCTACTGTATTTCCTGGCTTAACTTTTTTTATTCCTTCCCACAATGCATTATAAGTTGTTTCAATTAGTTTTTTTGCTTTTACTTTTGGAGTTCCAATTGAAAACATTCTACTAGTATCTCCATGCCAGCCATTTAAAATTACAGTAACATCAATATTTATAATATCATTTTTTTTTAATAATTTCTGTCCAGGTATACCATGGCAGACAACGTGGTTAACTGAAGTACATATTGACTTAGGAAAACCTTTGTAATTAAGAGGTGCTGGAATAGCATTGTTATTTAATATAAATTGATGACATAAATTATCAAGATGCTCGGTTGAAATACCTTCTTTTACATACGGAGTAATAAAGTCTAAAACACCTGAAGCTAATAATCCAGCTTTTTTCATTTCAATAAAATCATTATTATTATGTATATTGATAGGATTTTGAAATTCGTCGAATACTATATTTTCTTGATCATTCATATTTTTAATATAACAAAAAATTATAGTAAATTTAAACGTAAAGAGAAAAAAGTGAATAAAAAATTTAAATTAGCAAAATTAAATAGGTTTAAAATTTTTTTTTTCCATCAAAAACCAAGTAATATCATCAAGTGGATGATTTAAATCTCTCTTATAGCTAAAACCATAGTTAACTAATTTCAAATCATTATATTTATCTAGCATTTCTCCTGCAAAGTCTCTTTTAAACAATTTATTAGAATACCCTCTGTACTCTACTGACGTTGGAGAAGGGCTATAATATTCACATAAAAGAATGTATCTTTTTGTGCAATTATAAATAGAATCATATGCCTCATCTAACTCATTGGGACCTATATGAATAAGAACACCCATAGTAAACACTAAGTCAGCTAAATTAATCTCTTTAAACTCTAGCAATGATTTGTTGTGAGTGCTCTCACACAAATTAAGACTTGCTAGCTTCTGGTAAGCAGACTGATTTATTTCTACCCCATGAAGCTGAATTTCTGGTCTAATTTTTTTAATGGCCAATAAGTTTGAACCAATATTAGCGCCTAATTCTAGACAAATATTTAAATCATTTAAATCTGATAGAACTTTTTTAAAAAAATGAATTTTAGATGATAGTATTTTTTCTAAAGAATTTCTTTTGCTATAATTATCACCAAAATTTCCTGCCCAAAAAATTTCTTGTTCCGTTTTAGTTTTTATCATTATTAGTAATACAATATTATAAAATTTTTTTTTAATATAATACATTTGCTCTAACATGTCTTGTGATAAAAAATAATCTATTGTATTTTAAATTATCAGAAGAGTGTTTTCAAAATTAGATTTTTTAAGACTTTTATATTAATGCACAAATCAAAAAAAAATTTTACATCCGCAATTTTAGTAATAGGAAATGAAATTTTATCTGGTAAAACTCAGGATATAAATGTTAACTTTATAGCAAAAAGATGTATTAAATTAGGTCATTTACTTAAGGAAGTAAGAATAATAAGGGATGATAAGAAACAAATAATTAAAACAATTAAAGAACTTTCTAGCAGATATACTAATGTTTTTTCTACAGGAGGAATAGGGCCAACCCATGATGATATTACTTCTGAATGTATGTCAAATGCATTTAATAAAAAACTAATATTAAATAAAACAGCACACAATCTTTTAAAAAACTATTATAAAAAAACAAAAATAATACTTAATGAAAGCAGGCTAAAAATGGCTTACTTGCCTGCATCATCAAAATTAATAAAAAACACAGTGAGCGCTGCTCCTGGGTTTAAAATTAAAAATGTTTGGGTGATGGCAGGTGTACCTAAAATTATGCAAGCTATGTTTTTAGAAGACATAGAACCCCGTCTTTCTTTAAGAAAAAAAATTTTTTCTAAAAGTATTAAAGTTTTTAAGCCAGAAGGTGATATTGCAAAATTCTTAGGCAATTTGCAAAACAGTTTTAAATCTGTTGAAATAGGAAGTTATCCTTTCTACACTCCTCCTGATATTGGAACTACCGTAATATTTACAAGCTTAGATAATAAAAACATAATTAATTCAACAAAAGTATTGTGTAAATTTTTAACTGAGGCTAACATTCAATTTTTGAGATAAAAGGTTGATGAGCCCACTTGGCGGAATAGGTAGACGCAAGGGACTTAAAATCCCTTGTCCGTAAGGACGTCCCGGTTCGAGTCCGGGAGTGGGCACCAAATGTTAGAAATTAAATTAGAATAAGGGAAAGGTTTTAATTGAAAATTACATATTTATTTCAGTTGTTGTGTTTTGTTTTTTTAATGTGTTCAGGACAAATCTTATTTAAGAAAACTGCATTAAGAATGACAGAGTTGAATGTTGAAAACAGTAATAATTTAGTTTATTTATTTTCAACAGTCTTAAAAATTCCCCACTTTTTTTTAGCATTATTTGTCTATGGAGTTGCAACTTTTTATTGGCTATACATTTTACAAAAAATTCCTTTAAGTCTTGCATATCCGTTTACAGCATTAGCAATGGTTGTTATTCCTGTATTAAGCTATTTTCTTTTTAAAGAAAGTCTAAATATAAATTACTGGATTGGCTCATTCTTAATATTTTTAGGGATAGTTATAATTTCTCTTAAGGGAGTTAACTAGTTTTCAATTTATTAAAAAGGTAAGTATAAATGACAAAATAACCTATACCTGACAACCACCATATTTGCCATAGCCCGAAACTAATTTGATTAATTACAAAGGTTCCTATAAATGTTGATATAAGAAAAACATCTGAATAAGAATATTTTTTTAGGTATAAAGTTATTTTTTTCCATAATAATAAATGTAAAAGCAGAAAAAGAAATATTCCTACAAACCCTAATTCTAACCATATTTGCAATGTCTGGTTATGAGGATGCAGAGGTATAGCCGGATAAACCTTTCTAGATTCATAAATGGTTTTATTTTTATATACATAATAAAATTTTTCTAATATTATTTTTTCTGTTTCTCCAATTTTTCTTGAGCTTGATAATCCTTTTCCAAATATATAATTTTCTTTAATCCTATTAGTTGTATAATTCCATATTATTTTTCTGTGAAAAAGCTTATGTTGCAAATGTAAAAATTTTGAGTTTAATAAAACTAATAAATTTGCTGGGTTTTTTTCTAAAGCATATTCGCATTCAATTTGCTTTTCGATTAAATTTTTATAATCTTGCGTCCAATTTTTCTTACTTGAAAAATTAAACAACAAAGGACTAATTATAAAATATAAAACTAAAAAAAATGGAAAAATTAAGTTAAAGGATTGCTTTAATATTTTAATAAAAATTATGGTTACTAATGATACTATCATAACTACAGTAGCAGTATAGCTTTCTGCAACTAAAACTAAAAGAGTAGTAAAAAAAACTAAAAGATAAAATTTTGTCTTCTCTTCATAAAAAATTTTTCCAAGTATAAATGCAAATATAATTATAAAAGAAAGCCCTCTATTATATAGTCCAGAATACATGCCTTCTCGGACGTCTTTAGTATTAACTAAATTTTTTTTTATAGAAAATTGTTTTATATCTTCAATAGAAGAGATATTATCTGAAAATGCTAGCATAAGCGATTTTATTTCTAAATTGAAGCCCATGTCAGCTGTGGAAATTACACAACTTATTATGAAAGAGAAGAATAAAGTTTTCTTAATTCTATTTAGATTTTTTATTTTTTTACAATAGGTTAAAACAATTTTCAGAGAAAAAAATAAAATACTTAAATGTATTAAATGTGTTAAGCCGTGAGAGAAATTAATACTCCATAGCAAACTTAAGCCCATGTATAAGATTAAGATTATTAATAGTAACTCTATTTTAGAGTTAAATTTAATAAAAATTTTCTTATTTTTCTCTATTAAAAAAAAAATTACCGATGAAATTAATAATGGGATCCATAAACCAATTGGCGCAAAAAAAGATAAAGGTATAATGCTTGCACTCATGAATAGGAATAGGTAGTCAACAATCCTCTCTCCATTTAAAATTTTTATCATTATTAATTATCTCAAATTTTTAATTTTAGAAATAAAAAGGCCTTTATTTTTGCAACCAACACTACTATAAGCTAGAAACTCCCAACTTTCTTCAGAAGGATAGCTGTAATTAAAGTTTTTTCCTTCAAGATCTGATATTACCCCACCAGATGCTTCAAGTATAGCATGTCCAGCGGCAATATCCCATTTTTTTATTATTGAGAATCTAGGGTATAAGTGTGCCATATTCATAGCCAGATAGCAAAATTTCAAAGAAGAAGAAACTTTAATAATCTTTTTATTATGTATTCTAGAAAGAAAATTTTTCAACTTGTTATTACTTTCGTTGGAAACTATGATATTAAATTCGTTATTTAGATTTTCCGTATGAGAGTTTTTTAAAACTTTTTTCACTTGATTTTCATGCAAATACAATGAATTTTTATTTGCTAGCCATATCTTGTTAGTTGGAGGATGGGCTATTAAGCCCACAATAGGTTTCCCTCTATTTATAAAAGCTATATTTATAGTATATTCTTCACCTCCTTTATAATAACTATTTGTTCCATCAATAGGGTCTATTAACCAATATTGTTGTTGTTGAAATAGCTTGTTTGAGAAATCTCTTTCCTCACTTAGTATTGGAATAGATGGATCTATTTTTTTTAAAGACTCATATATAATATTATCAAGAGCCAAATCGGCTGCTGTTAAAAGCGTTCCATCATTTTTATTATTTAACTTTGTTATTTCATTTCCATGTATATACTTTATAGTTTTTACTGCGATGCTAATTAAATAATCTTCTATTTGTTCATTAAAAAATTTGTTTTTTGAAAAGGGTTTTTGCATGTTATGATTTATATTACTATTATATTGTTAAATAAAAAAATATTTTTTACAAAATTTTTTAGTAATACCTTTGATATCTAATATGATAAGACCAAAAAATTTTACAAAGCCAAAAAGGGATAAAGATATCTTCATATATGGCAAGCATCCTGTGATTGCAGCCCTAAAAAATAAAAATAGAAAAGACTATCAACTAAATGCAACTTTAGAAGTGACTACAAGAAAGCATTTAGATAATATGCTAGGAAAAAATACTAAACATCAAGGAATTATGATCCAAACTATAAAATTACAGGCTATATCTTATAAAAAAATATTTTCAGAAAAAAATCTTAAATTTGGAGTTTTATTGGATAAGATTACTGATCCTAACAATGTGGGAGCAATTTATAGATCAGCTTTTAATTTTAACTTAGACTTTGTAATTAATTTAGACAAAGGAACCTCGAAAGAAAATTCTTCACTACTAAATAGCGAGTGTGGAAAGTTTGATATAATATATACGTTCCAGTCAAGAAATATAATATACTGAGTGAAAGAATTAAAGAAAAATGATTGGTGGGTTATTGGTACAGCTATAAAGGCTAACTTGAATATTCATGAGTTTTTTTCATTTCATTCTGATATTAAAAAAATTCTTATTATATTAGGATCAGAAGGTTATGGAATTAGAAATTTAACAAAAGAGCACTGTGATTTTATGGTTAAGATACAGATGAAAGAAGAAAAAAGTAGCCTAAATGTCTCAAATGC
>CAYTJO010000003.1:0-3829 GCA_964438215.1 uncultured Rhodospirillaceae bacterium | reverse complement strand
ACAGAAGAATTTACAGCTTTATTAAATGATTGCAATATTTTGATATATCTTGTTTATGGGATATTATCACAAAAGTAAAATCTGTTTTCTTGTTGATATTAACAATAGTTTTCAAAATATCTTCAGAACTTTTACTATCTAGATTACTGGTAGGCTCATCTAAAATAATAATTTTTCTTCCAGTAGCAAGTGCTTTTGCTATTTCTAATCTTTGAAGTTGCCCACCAGAAAGACCAGTTCCTGTTTCACCTAATAAATAATTATATTTTAATGGTAGCTTAATTATAAAAGAATGAGCTTTAGCTAATTTTGCTGCTTCAATACATTTAGAGGTGTTTATTTTTGATTGAGAATAAGTTAAATTTTCCATTATACTACCCTTAAAGAAAAAAGGACTCTGATCAACATAAGCAAAATTATTTCTTAAACTTTTAATATTAATTTCAGTTATATCAATACTACCAATTTTAATTTTTCCAGAACTAGGTTGTAAAAGAAGTGGAAGCATGTCAACTAAGGTAGTCTTTCCTACGCCCGATGATCCTATAATAGCATTTATTTTTCCGGCTTGAAGGGTGGCTGAAAAATTCTTAAAAATAAAATTTTTACTGTCTAGATGTCTAAAGGTAATATTATTTAATGATATTTTTTTAAATTTAGTTGGAAACTTTTTTGTTCCTAACCTATATTCTTGTTTATTTTGTGACTCTATTATACTTAATAGAATTCTTTCAGATGAGGCATTAAATCGAATATAAGTTTGAAGCCCTTCGATCATTACCTTAAAGGTAGGGATAAGTCTTGCTAAAATAATTGCAAACATGCCTAGAAGAGTTAAGCTTGCTCCTAAATGAACTGATAATATTAATCCAGGCAACACAATAGCTATTACCAAAGGCTCCAGCCCTGTTGCTGTAATGCCGTAAATTTTAGTTAATGTCATATTAGTTTTATATTGTTTGTGCAGAATATTATAATTAGAAGCATACTCTTTATCGTACATGTGATTAAGTTTAATTAATTTAATTGCTCTCAATCTTTCAACAAAATGTTGTGTGAAATCATTATTAATATCAATTATGTATTCTGACAATCTATCAATTTTTTTATTAAGAAGCCTGACTAATGCTCCAACTAAAAATCCGAAAGAAACTATAAAAACCGTTGCTTGCCAAGATAAAATAGTCATTATCATAAAATAAGAAAGCAATAATAAAATTGCAGTAATTATATCAAATGGCGAAACTCCAGCTATAGCAGCATTATGTATTTCTGTAGTAGCCAAATTAGCATTTGCACCTGTTTTGAGATTTTTGCTGTGCTTTAAGTCTGTCTTTATGAGACTAGCAAACAAGTTTCTTCTTAGTGTTTTTGCAATTTCATATTGAATTTTAGCTGAAACTATTAATTTCGTATATGTGCAAATTTGCCTAACTATTATTGTAATTATAGCTAATGCAACTACTATTTTTATTGAAGGAGTTAGATTTAAAAAATCAAAAATTTTGTAAATAAGCTTCCATGAGGTGGTTTGTAAGTGAGATTGGCTTTGTGAATTTAGTAAATATTCTCCTATTGGAAGTAACATTCCTATGCCAAATGTTTCTAAAATAGTAATTAAAAGGCTTAAAAAATAAACAAATAAAATTCTTTCTTTAGATATATTACAGTGAGATAATAGTCGAAGGTTGTTTTTAAAATAAGAATACATTTATTTGATTTGTAATTTAATTAATTTCTTTTTAACATAATAAATTATAATTTTACAAATATTAGATTAATATTTTAATGTTTCAATAAATATATAATTAGTCTATTATCTAAAATGATTAAGTTGCAATTACCAATATTCTAATTATTTATGAAGTCAAAAATTCCCATAATAAATAAGTTTTTAATTTGGCTTAGAGGTGATTACAATTCAGTGATTTATAGATTTATAGTAGTTCCTAGAGAGAGATTAACTCTGATTCTTTTCAGGTTACTTGGATATTCTTGGATTGATTTTTACGCAAGAAGATTGAATAAATTCGTTTTGAAAAATGATAAAAAACTACTTAGAGGTTACGGCGATTTAGGTGAAGAAAGTTTAAGTTTTTTAATAAAAAAAGGATTAAATCCTCATAGCAGCTTTTTGGATTTTGGTTGTGGCTACTTGAGGCTAGGTATAGCTGTTATTCCTTACTTAAAAAAAGGCAAGTATACTGGAATAGATATTGCCAAGGAAAGGGTTGATTTAGGAATAAGAGAACTTGAGAAAAAAGGAATTAAAAGAGGTCAGTACAATACGTATGTAAGTAATAATAATTCATTATCAGAGTTGCTAGTAAACAGGAAATTTGATTTTATATATCTTGAGTCAGTTGTAACTCATATGCCTCTAGACGACTTCAAAGAAGTCTTGCGTACTTTTTCCATAATATTGGAAAAAAATGGAAAAGTATTCTTTACTTTCCATATTTCAAATAAGCAAAAAATAATAGGTGTAAAAGACTTCTATTATCCATTTAAAATAATTAAGAAAATTTCTCAAGAGCATGGTTTTTTGGCAGAAATAGACAATGACTGGCATGAAAAAGAGACGCCAATGGTTAGATTAGTAAAAAATAGCATTATAAAAAACTAGCTTTTATATTTAGGTCTAAACTTAAGTATATCTTCTTCAATAAATTTTCTAATAAAAACAGAAATTAATAAGCAAATTAGAGATATCAATATTATATTAACAGTTATGCTTGTAAAATTAAATTCTTTAATAAGGTCAATTACAAGAACGTGCAACAAATAAAAAGGATATGACAAGTTAGCAGTATAATTTAAGAAACTTTTTAAGCGAGGATTAGATGCTACAATAATTCTGTCAAAAAGTATTACAATAGATACAAAGAATATATAAATTATATAAAAATTAATATTTTTTGATAAGAAATGATAAAAAAAGGTTCCATTAATAGCATAGAAGTTAAGGTTGCTATAAATTACTGCTAGACTCGTCAAAACCAAGAGAAATAATAATATTTTAAGTTTCTTGCTTTTGATTAGATATGCATTTAAAAAGTAACCAATTCCCCCAAATGCTATTGCGTCCAATCTAAAAACAGCTATTCTGCGCAGATCAGCTCCCCAGTTTTCATAACTTTGATATTCTCTTAATACAAAAGATAACAAAATAATAAAAAATAATGATAAAAAAATAATGAAAATCGGTTTTGCTAACTTGTTATGTGCATTTGTGAAAATGAATGATACAATAATTATTGTCAAAGGATAAATAAAATAAAAAACTTCTTCAACAGCTATTGACCATGAAACCTCAAAGAATGTTTCTGCAACTAAGGGATAGTAAAGATTTTGAAAAAATATCCAGTAATATAGTAATTCTTTTTCTGTGAACTTGTAAAATATAGTGTAGGCTATTAAAACAAAAAAATAAGCTGGCCAAGTTCTCATTGTTCTTCTAACCACAAAAATAAAGGCATTTGATAAAATAAGGCTTTTAGAAGAGTATGTTTTAAATATTTTGAATCCTTGCTTGCATATTAAGTAACCGCTAAGACAAAAAAATAGTTCTACACCAATAGAAGATATAATATAAAGATTACCAGTTTCTTTCTCTAAAAAGCTTATTAATAAATGTGGAATAAATACCAACAATGAAGAAACAACTCTTAATAGGTCTAGCCCTACTGAATGATTATTTTTTAATACCATTATTTATATTATTTAATATATTGAAAAAGATGATTTATAAAATCTTAAAATATAAAATAATATTGTTGGTAGATATAATTATCTCTATATTAATTTCTTTTAGTTATAAACAACTTTT
>CAYTJO010000002.1:18091-19569 GCA_964438215.1 uncultured Rhodospirillaceae bacterium | reverse complement strand
CGCCTATGCAGTAAGTATATTTTCCTGAGATTTAAAATCTTTACTTTGATTGTGTTGATAGATTCTAAAATTAGAATAATTAGAAAATATTTCTTGCATACCTAGTCTATTGAGCTCATGACCAGGAAAATAAACTGAAATATTTCCTATAATATTTAGATCCATTAAAGAAAGATCTCCAATAATGTCTAGCGTTTTGTGTTTAGCAAAATAATTAGATTGATGATTAAAATTAGAATTCATAATTTTACAATCTTTGATTACAATCGCATTTTCTAGGCTTCCACCTTTAGCAAGACCATTTTTTTTCATGTCTTCTATATCTTCATAATAACAAAATGTTTTGGCATCTTTTACACTATTATAAATATCCACAAAGTTTTTTCCTAATGATATTGACTGTTTTCCTATAGGTTCAGGAAATTCTACAGTGCAATTGATTTCAAGGGAATTGCTGGGAGAAATTTTAAAAGTACTATTTTTATTCTCCACATAAACTTCCTCTTTGATAATTAAAAATTTTTTAAATTTATTGTGTTGTTCCACAGTTCCAATATTTTTAATAATATTATCATACTCTCTGGCAGCACCATCTAATATAGGAATTTCTTGTGAATCAAGTTCTATTTGTATGTTATCTATGCTATTCCCTTTTAAAGAAGCAAGCAAGTGCTCAACAGTACAAACCTTAGCATCAGAATTATATGCTTTTAATGTTGTACACAGATTACTTTTAAAAATATATCTATAATCAGCAGGAATTACATTATTATATTTTAGATCTTTTCTAATAAATATTATTCCAGTATCTGGATCTCCTGGTTTTAAAGTGACATTACATAACATACCAGAATGGAGCCCTATACCAGAAAAGTTTACAGGTTTAGATATCGTACGTTGTAAAACTTTATAATTATTGTACATTTTAAAACAATAATTATTTCAGCATAAAAAATCTAGTAACGTTTTATTACAAATATTACAAATATCTAATCTCTATTTCTCCTTAAAAAAGAAGGAATATTCATTTGGTCATCATCAGTTGCTAAACCTCTGTCAAAAGTACCTTCATAGCTTGCAGAATTAATACTTTTTTTCTCACTATTATCAATGAAAGAAGGTTCTACTCTTTCCTGACTAACATCTAATTTATTTTCATTTAAATTTGATTTATTATCCTCCTCAAGATTTTCGTTTTTACTATCAAATGATTTACTAGCAACTTCACTTACCATTGAAAAAGCCCTTGATCCTACATTTATAGCTTTATTTTTTACAGTAGAAATTCTAGATATTAAGCTACTGGTAGAGTTATTTTCGCTAACGTTTTCATCAATTTGATGATCATTCAAATTTGCATTTAATAAGTCTGCTTCTTTAAATGGATCAACTTTTTCTCCTACTTCCTTTCTTGGACTTACTTCTTCTTCAGGAATAAAATAATCTTCGTCCTTGTTTTCTATATCTAAGGCATTCTC
>CAYTJO010000002.1:10958-18081 GCA_964438215.1 uncultured Rhodospirillaceae bacterium | reverse complement strand
GTCTACTAGAAACTAGTCTGGGTTTGAGAAATTTATTTGCATTTTCATTATTATTTTGACTATCAGATTCTATAGAAAAATTATTATTATTTATTCCAGAAGCTAGCAATGAAACTCTGATTATTCCATCACCAACATTATCAATTGTGTGACCAACAATCAAATTAACATCTTCTTTACATTGTTGCTTTACATGAGCTGCAATTTCGTCCATTTCATATAACTTTACATCTTCACCAGATATATTTATGATTACTCCTTTTGCATTAGATATCGAAGTATCATCTAAAAGTGGGTTAGCTATAGCTAATTGTGCGGCTTGTATGGCTCTGTCTTCTCCAGTTGATTCTCCAGTTCCCATCATGGCTTTACCCATTTCTTCCATTGCCGTTTGTATATCTGCAAAATCTAGATTAATTTTTCCTTGTCTTACAATTAAATCAGTCACTCCTTTAATTCCATTATAGAGAACTTCATCTGCCATTTTAAATGCTTCAGTAAAAGTGGTATCTTTATTAGCAACTTTAAAAAGATTTTGATTAGGAATAATAATCAAAGTGTCTACTGATTTAGCCAGAGCTTTAATACCTTCTTCTGCTATTTTCATTCTTCGCGAACCTTCATAATCAAATGGTTTCGTTACAACACCTACTGTAAGTATACCTCTTTCTCTGGATGCTTCAGCTATAATAGGAGCTGCACCTGTTCCAGTTCCTCCTCCCATTCCGGCAGTGACAAACAACATATGAGTTCCTTCCAGCTGGTCCATAACTTCTGACAATGACTCATCAGCAGCCTCTCTTCCTATCTCAGGTTTAGCACCTGCTCCTAAACCTTTAGTCTTCGTCGCTCCTAGTTGAACTCTTCTTTCTGCTGCATAGTTTGCTAATGATTGTGCATCAGTATTAGCAACTAAAAACTCAACTCCTTCAAGATGTGCTTCTATCATATTATTAACAGCATTACATCCTGCTCCACCTACACCTATTACGGTAATACGTGGTTTGAGTTTTTCATTAGTTGGTTGTGTTAAGTTTATAGTCATAATAACCTCCTTTAATAATTAAAAAAAATTTTCACTTATCCAATTTCTAAAAAAAGAAAACTTGTTTTTTTTAGCCATAAGAATATTGAAATCTTGCTTTTTTTCTTGCTCTTTAACCTTAAAAATACTCTGAATTATACCCAAAGCCACAGAGTGGCTTGGATTCAGTGTATTCTCTAAATTAATCTTAAACTCCTTTGGGAATCCAATTCTTGAGTTAAAGTTCAAGTAGTTTTTTGTTAGGATTGTCAAACCGTCTAATTGTGATCCTCCACCAGTTAGAACCAACTGCTTGCTTATTGTTTTTTCATAACCTGATTTACTTATTACTAGTTTTGTCCATTTCAGTATGTTTTCTATATAAGGTTTAATTATTTTATGTAAATCTTTTTTACTTACATGTACAAACTTTTCATTATTATCATAATTGATAGAAGGAGCTTCAAATGAAATTTCATTATCAGCACTGTGTTCTATAGCTGAAGCATGCATTATTTTAATTTTTTCTGCTTCGCTAAAACTAATACCATAAAATCTTGCTATAGCCTCTGTTATATTATTTCCTCCAAAGTTTATCACTTCTGAAAACAAAAAATTACCTTTAGAAAAAATAGATAACGAAGTGGTAGTAGCTCCTATCTCTACCACAACTGATCCTAATGTTAATTCATTATCATTTAATACTGCTATACCTGATGCCAATCCTGAAAAAATAACTTGATCTATATCAATATTACACTTAGTCACACACTCTATATAGTTCTTATAGTGGTTTACTCCTAAAGTTGAAATTATGAAGTCTACCTCTAAAAAAGAGCCAAACATTCCTATTGGATTTTTAATTCCGTTAGCACCATCGATACTGTAGCTTATAGGGGCAGCATGTAAAATTTGTTTGCCTTCAAAATAAGGATCATTCATTACTAAATTTAAACTTTCATTAATATTATCTTCTTTGATCCTATCATCGAGAATTTTAATTTTTTTATTAAATAATTTTGTTGTAACAATTTTAGAAGAAGCAGAAATATTTATTTTGTTAATTTTTATATTAGCTTGTTTTTCTGCTTCAGATATAGCAGATGAAATACTTTTTGTAGCCAAGGTAAAATCACTAATGACGCCATTACTAATTCCTTTTGCTGCGTTATATCCTAGTCCTATAATTTGACTAATCTCATGTTCATCTTTAGTTGCTAAGATACAACATATCTTACTAGATCCTATATCAAGAGATGCAACGTATTTTGATCCGTTACTCATACTTTACTCTCTTGATAAACATAATCACCAATATTAAATATTATTATCATTCTGTTTTTTACTCTTAAATCAATTTTTTTAAGATTATCTGATAAAAGACCATACCTTTTATTTAATAGATCTAGCTTTTTAAAAGCTTCACTAGGGTTTTTCTCAGGTAGCTCTATGGTAGTTAAATAAGAAACAACTAAAGACCACCTTCTATTAGAAATTAATCTGGCACTCGTTATTTTTTTAGCAAGATCTGGTGATGCTTCTAAAATAATTTTGAGTTCTCTTATTTTGTCTACAACGTTCTCTCCTCGAACTAAAACTAAGTTATTATACAATTCATTTTTTATTCCAATATTTGCTATTTTTTTTCCATTAGAGTTAAGCAAAAAAGCAGAACTACCATTATCTAGTACAAAACTTGGTTTCTCCTCAAATATTTTTATCTTTTATTTTGAAGGCAATACCAGTGCAATATTAGCGTCTTTAATAAGGTTTAATTTTTCTAAAGAATTTTTAGTTGATGTTAAATTTATGCAAAATAGATTTGAACAATTTCTATATTGTATATGTTTTTTAATTTCACTTTCATCTAGAGAATTAACTCCAGTAATAATTACTTCCGTTAATGAAAATCCTAAATTTTTAAGAAAAGAGTCAAAATATGTTGTAATTAATTTACTTTGAGACTTGAGGATAATTATAAATAGTAATATTAAAATTATACCAAGATTAACTCTATTAATTTTAAATTTTCTAATTTGCTCAAATTTTATTATTTTTTGCATCTTTTACTATCCAATCTATTAATTTCTCAAACGATATTCCTGCCTGTTTTGCTATTTTAGGAACGAGTGATGATCTAGTTAAACCTGGTTGAGTATTTATTTCCAAAACATAAACACCATCTACTCCTTTTTTATTATTAACTCTAAAATCTACTCTAGTAATGCTTGTTGATTTAATTTCTTTATTTGCAAGTTTTGCAAATTTAATTATTTTTTTTATAATTTTGGGATCATCTTGTTTAGGATACCTATAAATAGTTTTTTTATTTTTGTATTTTGCAGAGAAGTTATAAAAACTCTCGGTAGGTATTATCTCCATAATGCCTAATACTTTTCCATTCATTAATGCGACAGTGTAGTCGCTTCCATCAATATATTCTTCAACTAATATTAATTTTTCATTTATTTTTTTTAGCACATTTTTGGTTAAAGTATTTTTCTTGATAATATGAACTCCCACACTAGAACCTTCTGAAATGGGCTTAATTACATATGGTCTTTCGAAAGGCTCTTTTTTTAAAATTTCTTTTTTATTGAAAACCTTTCCTTTCGGAACTGCTATTCCAGCATTTTCAAATATTTTTTTTGATAACTCCTTATCCATTCCTAATGCAGAGGCTGTTACACCGGAATGAGTGTAGGGTAATCCTATAAATTCTAAGACTCCCTGAATTTTACCATCTTCTCCCCAAGTCCCGTGGAGCGCATTAAAGAAAACATCTATATGACTTTTATTTTGTATTGCCCATGACAAAAATTTATCATTTACATGTACATCCAAAACATTATAGCCTATTGATTTCAATGCAAATAAAACGCACCCTGCACTTTTATTAGATACTTCTTGTTCTGAGGATAACCCACCTCTAAGTATAGCTATGGTTTTGTTTTTAATCATTAAAGTACTTTCTATATTTTTTTTTACTTCCAATAATTTTTATCTCCCAATCTAGTCTTACACCAAACTTATTTTGAACTTTTTTTATAATTATATTACCAAGATCTTCAACGTCTCTAGCATTTGCAATCCCTTGATTCACAATAAAATTAGAATGAAGTGAAGAAACTTCAGCTCCCCCTTTTTTAAGTTTAGAACAACCACTATCTTTTATTAATTTCCAAGCTTTTAGTTTTAAAGGATTTTTAAATGTAGAACCGCTAGTTTTCAACTTTATAGGTTGAGTTTTCTTTCTCTTTTCATTTAATTTTTTTATTTTATCATAAATTTTAGTTTTATTTCCTTTTTTGCATTTAAATAATGCTTGGATTATGATTTCATCATTCTTTAATGATGTTTTTCTATAGGACATCTTTATATCTTTTTTAAGATATTGTTTAATTTCTCCTGTTCTACTAACCGTGGTAATCTTTTCTAAAAAATCAGAAGTCTCATGGCCGTAAGCACCAGCGTTCATCTTAATTGCTCCTCCAACAGTCCCAGGTATTCCTGAGAAAAACTCAAAACCTTCTAGATTTTTTAAAGCACTATCTCTAGCTAATTTGGTACAATTCAAACCTGCTCCTACAATAACTTTTTCATTATTAAGATAAATTATTTCAGAGAAGTTTTTTGTTAATCTCACAGTAACTCCTCCTAAGCCTCCATCCCTTATTAAAGTATTTGATCCAGCACCTAATATTTTTACTGGGATTTCTTTTCTTAAAACCTTTAGAAAATTAATTAGGTCATTTGTGTTCTTAGGAGCAAAATAAACTTCTGCTTTTCCTCCAACTTTAAACCAAGTTAAGTTAGATAATTTATAATTTTTTTTTATTATTCCCTCTGCTTTGGGTATTTTATTTTTATATAACTTTTGATTATACTCGCGCATTATCTTTTACCTCTATTCTTAAAAAGGTCTGAAAACTTTCTAGCATATTGTGTAATATCGCCAGCTCCTAAAAAAATTACAACATCACCTTCATTAAGTTTATTTTCTAGGAAAAATTTTAACTGTTCTAAATCTTCATATTTTCTTACATCCTTATGGCCTGCTGCAATTAATGCAGATATGAGGTATTCTTTTGTTAACTCCTTATCTTCTTTTTCACCTGCTGAATATATGTTTGTTACAAAAACGGTATCTGCGTCATTAAATGCTGTAGTAAAATCTGCAAACAGCATTTTTAGTCTAGAATATCTATGCGGTTGCACAATAGCTATAACTTTATTTTTTGATACTTCTCTTGCAGCCGATAAGGTTGCTCTAATTTCTACAGGATGATGCCCATAATCATCATAAATTTTAATTCCTCTATGACTAGATAAAAAAGAAAACCTTCTATTAACTCCTTCAAAACTTTCTAATGCTTTTTTAACTACCTCTGTTTTAATTCCCATTTCTATTGCCATAGCACATACAGCTAAAACATTTTGAACATTATGAATCCCAGGAATATTAGAAATAAGTCCGTTAATACTTTTAGTCGGAGAATATACTTTTGGACTTATTTCTAAAGTAAAAAATGTACAGCCATCTTTGCTTTTTATATTTTGCGCTCGATAATCTGCTTGAGGACTTATTCCATATGTTATAATTCTTTTATCTTCAATTTCTGATAAAATGCTTTGTATTGTTGGATTATCAAGACATACTACTGCCATTCCGTAAAAAGGAATATTGTTTATATATTGTTTAAATGCTTCTTTTAAAGCTCTGAAACTCCCGTAATAGTCTAAATGTTCTGCGTCTATATTGGTTATTATAATATTTGTAGATGGTAATTTAATAAAACTTCCATCGGACTCATCTGCTTCAACTACCATCCAATCACTTGAGCCAATCTTAGCATTACTCTTATATGAATTTATAATTCCCCCATTAATAACTGTTGGATCTAATTCTGCAGTTTCTAAGATTGCCGCCATTAAAGATGTAGTGGTAGTTTTTCCATGAGTCCCTGCTACAGATATACTTTTTTTAAATCTCATTAACTCTGCCAACATTTCTGCTCTTTTTACAATCGGAAGCCTAAGTTTTTTAGCTTCAACTATTTCTTCATTGTTAGGATCAATAGCAGAGGACACTACTATCATAGCCGCGTCCTCAACATTATTTTTTTTATGTCCTATAGAAACATTAACACCCAAACTCTTTAGTCTTGAAACATTTTGATTTTCTACTAAGTCACTGCCCGAGACTTTATATCCTAAATTAACTAAAACCTCTGCTATCCCACTCATTCCTATTCCACCAATTCCAATAAAGTGCAAAAGACCAAATTTTTTATTAAAACTATTCACTTAATACTCCAGAAACTAAGCTATATAGTTTTTCTGATGCATAAGGATCAGATATTTTTTTACAATTACTAGAAATCTCTTCTAGCAGCTCACTTGATTTTAATAAGCTTAATAGTAAATTTAAAAAATTTTGTTGATAAATTTCATTTTCTAAAATCATTCTACCTGCATTATAGTTGATTATCATTTTTGCATTATACTGTTGATGATTATCTACTGAATTGGATAAAGGAATGTAAATTGCTGGTAATCCAGCAATTAAATTTTCAGCTATAGTGGATGCTCCTGCCCTACAAATAACTAATGTAGTATTTTTAAATTTTTTATGAATATCAGTAAAATATGCTTTTACTTCAGAACTAATATTGTTTTGCTTATATTGGATACTAATATAGTTCATATCTTCTGCTTTAGATTGATGTATTATATGAAGTCTTTTTTTAATATATTTAGGAAGACGACATATTTGGTCACTCATACTCCTGGACAAGATTAAAGAACCCAAACTGCCTCCTAATATTAATAAATTGATCTTTTGGCTTTTTTTAGGGGCCCTATAAGTTCTTCTAGATAAAGCCTTAATCTGATTTCTAACTGGCATTCCTACGATCTGGAAGCTTTTTGAAGAGTTTATAATATTAAAAGCAGAAGATCTAATTTTAGCAAAGTTCCAAAGGTATTTATTAGCATTACCCAAAACTAGGTTAGCCTCATGAAGAATAATTTTGATGTTAAGTATTTTTGCAGCCAATATAACTGGAACTTGTACATAGGAACCAAAACCTAATACCA
>CAYTJO010000002.1:8665-10948 GCA_964438215.1 uncultured Rhodospirillaceae bacterium | reverse complement strand
AATCTTTTACGAGCTCCATTGCAATTAATTTAGAGTTTTTTACTTGTTCAGATTCATTTACAGTAGTGGTTTTTCCATTCTTTAAAAGACACACACCTTCTACCCAGACATCAGATACGGATCTTGGGCTTGTACAAAAAACAATCTGTTGATACGGATCATTTATTGAAGCAAGCTCTGAGTTTTCACTAAATAATACCAAATCTGCTTTTTTATTAATTAAAAAAATTAGTGATTAGAAAAAAGATATTATAATTAAAAAAATGGAAATAAACTTTTGTAATATCTTTTTACCGGCAAAGCCTCTTACATTTATTAATTTTGGTCTAAACTTTGCTAAATTACTATTTAAGAAACCACGCTTATCAGTAATAAAGTTAACATTCAAATATCTTTCAATAAAATATTGACCTATAGTTATGGCAGGATAAATATGACCGCCAGTTCCTCCGGTCACTATAATTATATTTTTATTTCTTTTTTTCTGTTTCATTTTTTCTAATTAGTTCCAAATTTTTTTCTAGTTAAAGAAAGTATTATTCCCATTATTATTCCTGTAGATAATAAAGAAGACCCTCCATAAGAAATTAGAGGCAAAGTTACACCAGTAGTAGGTATAATTTTTAAAGAAACACTTATATTAACTAAAGCTTGAATTAAAAAAAGTATTAATAATCCAGCACTAGAAAGAAGAGCAAATAAATTATCTACCTTACTTGTTCTGTACAATCCTCTAAAAAATATAATAAAAATAATTGAAATAATTAATATACATACAATTGCGCCATACTCCTCTGCAATTACAGGAAAGATAAAATCTGTATGTGCGTCCGGAATATTTCTTTTAACCTTTCCTTCACCAGGTCCAGTTCCAAAAAGACCTCCGCTCTTATAAGCCTGTATTGATTTTTCTACTTGATAATTAGGCTTATCTGAAAATATATAATCTATAATTCTATTTTTTACATGAGGATATGAAAAAAAAGAAAATATTGAAAAAATTAATCCAGCAAGAATAATCAATGATACCAATTTTAAATTAATACCTGATATAAAAAATTGAGATAATAATACAAAAAACAATATAGCAACCATACTATAATTAGGCTGTTTGATTAAAATCAAACTAGTAAAAACTAATGTTATGAAAGCTAATATTTTTCCATCTATCGAATAATGTTTTATTTTAATTCTTTTTTTTCTAGAAATAAAATATGCCAAAATTACTATTAAAAAAGGCTTTAGCAGCTCAGATGGTTGCATAGAGTATCCCATAATATTAACCCACCTAGAAGCTCCGTTATTTATAGAATTCTGAATTAGTGAAATTAACATTAAAATAAAACAAAAAGAGGTAGCAAAAAATGATCCGTAAAGTATAAGTTTTCTAGAACAAAAAGAGAAAAATAATAAAAAAATAAAAGATACAATCATAAATATTCCATGCTTTTTAACAAAATAAAGCTCATCTAACTCTTTTAATTTCGCCACACTAGGACTAGCTGTTGTGACAAATAAAAGACCTAAAAATGCTAGCAATATAATTAAAAAAAGGTTTAATACATCTATTGATTTTATCCAGGAATAAATATTTTTTTTAATTGATATATTAGTTACCACTATAATTTACCATTAGAAATTTTATTATAAATACTTTTAAAGTGTCTGCCTCTACTTTCAAAGTTTTTATACCTATCATACGAGGCACAAGCGGGAGATAATAGAATTGGATAGTTTTTCTTTGAAATAAAGCTTTTTTTATAAGATTTTATTACTGCTTCCTCAAGATCATTGCAAATAAAACTTTTGCAATACTTACCTAGTGCTTTTTTAATATCATTGGCAGTTTCTCCTATTAAATAAGCCTCATATACTTTGTCTGTATAATCAGCTAACAGATTAAAACTTCCACCCTTTCTAGATCCTCCAGCAATTAAGAATACTTTATTAAAACTTTCCAAAGCTGAACATGTAGCAGAAACATTTGTTGCTTTAGAGTCATTGTAAAAGTTAATATTATTTAAAACTCCTACATGTTCCATTCTATGAGGAATCCCTTTAAATTTAATTAATGAACTAATAGCAAGGTTGCTATCAAAACCTAAACACTTTAAACCAGCAAAGGAAATAGCAAAATTTAACTTGTTATGATTTTGTTTTAAGAAAAAATTTTGTTTTATAGTATGACTGGATTTGCTAAAAAAATTATCGACTATAGTATCCTTAATAAAGGAAATACCATTTTTAATTTTTATTTGTGAAGAAACCCAAACTATTTTTGCT
>CAYTJO010000002.1:411-8655 GCA_964438215.1 uncultured Rhodospirillaceae bacterium | reverse complement strand
AGTAAAATATTTTCGCAAGCAAAGGTCATCATAATTTAAAATTAAATAATCATTTTGATCTTGATGTTTGCTAATTTTGGTTTTTGTAATAAAATAATTTTTAAAATTACCATGATAAGATATATGATCTTCTTTAATATTACTAATTATAGATATTTTGGGTTTTATAAAATTTAAATATTCAAGCTGAAAAGAAGATAACTCTAAGACTATTTCTTCATTTTTTTTAGGAAAATTTTCTAAAACTAAGTTTCCATAATTTGCTAATGGTTTTAAATTTAAAGCTTTAGCTAACATTAGTGCTATAGTAGATTTTCCATTAGTACCTGTGATGGCTAATAGCTTATTTTTAGTATTTAGTTCTTTTACATTGTCTAAAAATAATTCTATATCACTAGATATTTTTACTTTGTTTTCTAATGCCTTTTTTATAATCTTATGACTTTTACTTATACCTGGTGATACGTAAATATAATCGAAAAAACTAAGTTTCTCGGAATTATATTTAGAAAAATCTTTATCAATTTTATCTAATTTATTTTGATCATCATCCCATAAGTAAATATTAAAGTTTCTTTTGCTTAAAAATTCTCCCAATGATTTTCCTGTATTTCCATACCCTAATATTAAAATATTATTATTTATATTTTTTATTTTCTTTTCCACAGCTACCTAACTTTTAATGTCAACAAACTTGTCATTGCTAAAATAATGGAAATTATCCAAAATCTAATCACTATTGTAGACTCAGACCAGCCTTTCTGTTCAAAATGATGATGAATAGGAGCCATTTTAAAAACTCTTTTTCCTGTTAATTTAAAAGAAATAACTTGAACTATTACAGAAACTGCTTCTAAAACAAACAATCCTCCTGCAATAGCTAAAACAAATTCATTTCTAGTCATAACACTAATAGCTCCTATAGCTCCTCCTGCTGCTAAAGAACCAGTGTCTCCCATAAATATTTTTGCTGGTGGAGCATTAAACCAAAGAAAGCCCAAGCCTGCTCCTACCAAGGATGAGCAAAAAATACTAACTTCTCCCATACCACTAATGTAATTAAGGTTTAAATACTCTGAAAAAATTGAATTACCTACAAGATAACTTATTATTGCCAAAGTTGCTGTAACTATAACAATAGGAACAATAGCTAACCCATCTAATCCATCAGTAAGGTTTACAGCATTTGATGAGCCAACTATTACTAACATCGAGAAAATAAACCAAAAATATCCGACATTAATTAATAAATTTTTGAAAACTGGAAATGTTAAGTAAGAGTAATCCTGATTAGAAAAAGAAAAAAGAATAAAAGAAAATAAAAAGGTGATCGCAATCTGAAGCAATAACTTCATCTTTCCTGATAATCCTTTATGAGAAAATTTACTCAACTTTAAATAATCATCTATAAAACCTATAAGACCAAAACTTAAAGTTATTAATAATAATAGCCAAATAAAAATATTAAAAATGTCAGTCCACAATAAAGTTGAAACTGTTAATGATAAAAGTATCATTACTCCACCCATTGTAGGAGTACCTTTTTTTGCTGCTATCTGCCATTTAGGACCATCAACTCTTATTGGTTGTCCTTTCTTCTGTTTTTTTCTAAGAATATTTATAATAAATGGTCCTGCTATAAAACAAATTAGCATAGCTGTAGCAAAAGCAGCTCCAGCTCTGAAAGTTATATATTTAAAAATATTAAAAAAGCTATATTCACTAGCAAAGTTTAGAGCTAAATTATAAATCATGGTTCATCCCTGAAATTTTTTTTACCAAAGAATTAAGTCTTGTTGAGTGAGATCCTTTAAACAATAAACAGTCGTTGGTGCTAACTATTTTTTTAATTTCATCCTCTAACTCATAGATATCTTCAAAGTGCTGTTTTCTTATACTTGGAGGTAATTCTTGACATAATTTTTTCATATATCTACCAATTGTAAAAATTATATTTATATTTGTTTTTTCTAATTTTTTCTTCATATTTAAATGAAAAATTTGGCTATTTTCTCCTAATTCATTCATATCTCCTAGAACAGCAATTTTATTTCCTGTAAATTTCATTTTATTAAATTTATCTAAAGATGCAGACAAGGATGCTGGATTTGAATTGTATGAGTCGTCTATAATGTAAAACTTCTTCAACCATTTTTCCACATAAACAAGATTTCCTCTACCATTAGGCAACTTAAAATTCTCTAATGAGTCTAATAAGGAATCTATATTAAGACCATAATATTTCCCTATACCCAAAATACAAAGACTATTAATATACCAGTGATCGCTTAAATCGGGCATATTCCAAGAAATTTTTTCCTTAAAATATTTTGCTTCTATTAAATATTTATCCTTAATTTTTTTCTTATTTAGTAGTTGAATATCTGAGTTTTCATTTTTTCCATAAGAAATTATTGTTCCAATATTTATTTTCTCTGCTTTTTTCTTTAATTTCTCACTGTAATTTGTATCAGCATTATATATAAAACACCCATCCTTTCTAATATTATCTAAAATCTCACTTTTCGCCTCTAATATATTTTTCAGAGTCTTTAATCCCTTTAGATGACTATTCTCTATAGCAGTAATGATACCTATTTCAGGAGATACTAAATTAGATAACCTTTTAATTTCTCCCTTCCGATTCATTCCTAATTCTAATATACAGTAATCAGAATCATAAGGAGCATTTGACATAGAAAGAGGAACTCCAATATGGTTATTAAAATTACCTTTATTAGCAAAAGTTTTTCCTGCCCCACTAAGAGCTAATTTAATCATTTCTTTTGTACCGGTTTTTCCAACACTCCCTGTAATTGCAATAAATCTGGCATCAATTCTTTTTCTAGTATTTTTTGCAATTCTCTCTAATGCTTTCAAAACGTTGTCAACTTTGATAAAAGGTAAACTTGGAATATTTTTTTTATTGTCACTTAAAATAAAACAAGAAGCTCCATTCTCATAAGCCTTGAATAAGAAATCGTGTCCGTCATGATGTTCACCTTTCAAAGCACAAAACAAATCTCCTTTTTCTAGACTTCTTGTATCTATTGAGAATCCTTTTATTTTTAAACTCTTATTTATTGTACTTTTACTTCCATTTGTAATTTTTTGAAGTTGTTCAAAGGTCCAGTCTACTAACATACACCCTCCCTTGCTTTAATTGCTTCAAGCACTACTTTTTTATCATCAAAAAAATAACGCTTCCCTCTAACTTCTTGATACTGCTCGTGACCTTTTCCAGCTACCAAAAGAGTGTCAAATTTTTTAAGTTTTTTAATGGCTAAATGTATAGCTTTCTTTCTATTAGAAACAACAATGGCACCTTTACAATACCTAAGTATTTGATCTCTTATTTTCTTAGGATTCTCATATCTAGGATTATCATCTGTAATATAAACCTCATCAGCATACTTATGGGCATATTCCCCCATAAGCTTTCTTTTGCCTTGATCTCTATTTCCACCACATCCAAATAAAACTTTTAGTTTCGCTGTATTTAGCAAGTTTTCTCTGAGTTCATGCAAACTTTTTTTAAGTGCTATTGGAGTATGTGCATAGTCAATATAAATATATGATTGATTTTTTTTAAAAATTATTTTTTCAAGCCTTCCCGGTGGAGCTTTAATATTTTGCACCCATTTGAGTAGACTTTTAACGGGAATATCATATGAACTTGCAACTACCATTGCGCAAACTAAATTTTCTATTTGATAATAAGCTAGTAATTTGCTTTTGAAACTGCATCTCTTACCTAAAATAGAAATTGAGACTTTGCTATGTGATTTATAAAAATTAACGTTGTTTATTATCCAATCACTTTCTTTTGAGCCATAAGTAATAACTTTAATTTTTTTCCTTTTACAAAAACTCTCTACTTTTTTTCCATATTTACAAAAATTATTAACTATAGCTATTCCATCTTTATCAAGTATTTCTTCAAATAATCTTTTTTTAGCTTCGAAATATTTTTCTAAAGACTTATGATAATCCAAATGATCTCTTGAAAGGTTTGAAAATACTCCTCTATTAATTTTTAATGAGTCTATTCTATATTGTTTTAATCCGTGACTAGAGGCTTCAAGAGCAACGCAATCAATTTTTTTTCTTTTTAGAAAATCTATATATTTGTGTAAATTAATAGGATCAGGAGTAGTAAGTTTTGTAGGAATATATTTATTTTGATATCTGACACCTAAAGTTCCTACACTAGCTCCTTTAATATTTACTTCTTCCCAAATACGCTTAAGATAAAAAGCAATTGATGTTTTGCCATTAGTACCAGTTATGGCAACTATGTTTTTAGGTTGATTAGGATACAGCTTTCTAGTTATTAAAGAAATTGATAACCTTATATTTTTGGATATTAGAATATTTACCTTTTTTTTTACTATTTTTTTTGAATCTTTTTTATTGCATAGTATTGTGGTTGCTCCTGCTTCAATAGCTTGATCACAAAAATTTATTCCATTATCATTTAGGCCCTCTATTGCAGCAAATATCATTCCTTGCTTTATTTTCTTTGAATCAAAATCAACCCCCGTAACTTTAGGGTTATTTTCAACAGTTTTTAAAAGTTCTATCTCTTTATTTATAATTTTAGAAAGAAACAAAGTTAATACCTTTCCTTCCCTTATTAACTAATAAATCTTCATTTATATTTTCCTTTTCTACTCCCAAAATTGGAGCTATCCTTTTAATTATTTTTGCTGTAGTTTTAGCCGCAGTTTTACCACCAGTTGCCCCATCTTTTAGATCTTTACTATCTTTTAAAAAAGGTTCATCAAACAAAACAAGACAAATATATCTTGGACTACTTATAGGAAAAACTGATAAAAATGAGGAAACTAGCTTTCTTTTATCATATCCTCCTTCTCGCTTATTAACCTTTTCTGCTGTTGCTGTTTTTCCTCCTACACTATAACCTTTTACATAAGCATTTTTTCCAGTTCCAGAAAGAACGTTTTCTTCCATTAGATGTAATAATTTTTCTTTAGTAGATGACGACAAGAAGTTATTTTCATACTTTATATTTTTTTTCTGTAATTCTAATTTTACTTCTTCATGCTTGTACTTTCCAAATATTAATGACGCAGCTTCAACTAAATGCATAGGTGTAATAGAAATACCATATCCAAAGGATAGATTAGCTGTTTCTATTTCACCCCATTTCCCTGGAAATTTAGGTTTAGCCTTTTCTTTAAAATTGATAGAAGAATAATCTAATAATCCTAAACTACTATAGAAGTTTTTTAAATTATTTCCTCCCAATTTCAAAGCAATTAAACTTGCGCCTTTATTTGAAGATTTTAAAAAAACCTCTTTTGTACTTAATACTCTATTTTGTGGATGATAATCTTTAATTATATAACGAGAAATTATTAATGGTTTACTTACATCAAAAGAACTATTTAACTTTATATCTGCATACTCAAAACCAGCGGCTAATGAAAAAATCTTAAAGGTTGATCCCATCTCATATAAGTTTAAAGTAGCTGTATTTCTATAACTATTAATAGAAGGATTTATACTCAAGTTAGGGTTAAAGTCTGGAAGGCTTATCATAGATAAAATTTCATTAGTATTTAAATCTGCTAAAACCGCAGTTGCAGTTTTGGCATTGAAAACTAAAAAATCTTTCAATAATTCCTCTCTAATAGCATGCTGGATTCTAATATCTATGCTCAGTGTTATATCTTTTCCAGAAGATAACTTTTTATTAAAAGTTTTCTCAACACCATTTACTCCATTTAGGCTTTTATTCGTATGCCCTATAATATGAGAAGCTAAGTTGCTGTGAGGATAAAACCTCTTTACAGAAGGAAAAAATTCTAAACCTGGTATCCCAAGACTATTTAAATGTTTAGCTTTTTGTGCTGTTATATTTCGTAATATAATTACCTCATATTTTGATTTATTACTAACCTTCTTGAAAATTCTATTTTTATCCAAACCTGAAATTTCTTTTGTTAAAACTTCTGCTGTTGCAATAGGATCTTTAATTAGTTTTGGATAAGCCTTTAACTTATATTTAAATATATTGGAAGCTAAAATTTTACCCCTCCTATCTTTGATCATTCCTCTAAAAGAGTGATTATTTTTATTTTCAGAATTTGAAAGATTTACTGCTTTTTTCTCATGCAACATTGCAATCTCTACAATTTTAGAAAAAATTAAAAGCCCTATAGCCGTCATAAAAAAAGCAACCAAAAACAACCTTTTAATTATTTGGTTTTCTATATAGTCTTTTTTATCATTTTGATTATTTAAACTTGGACTAAAAAATAATTTCATTTTATGGCCTTTTGGCTTTCTAATATTTTCAAAAAGCTTTCAAAGCTAATTAATGATGCATGTTGATAATCTAAATAAATATTAGATAATTTCTCTATATTTACAGGAGATGCTATATATTCCCACTCAGCCTTTAAAAAACTTAGATCATATTGTAATTTATTCTCAAGATCTTTAGCTTCCTGGATTTTAATCTCTAGTTTAGATAATTCATGCTTCAACATTGTAATTGCAGTAAGAATTACAGAAAACATTGCAATCATTAGTATTAATTTTTTCAATTTATAAACTTATCCTTTCTATAACTCTTAATTTTGCAGATCTTGCTTTTGCATTTTTTGCAACTTCTTTATCTGTAGGGAAATAAAATGATTTTCCGACCTTTTTAAATTTTGGCTTGTTCTCTTGGTATGTACTTGGTAAATGTCTATTTATAGGTTGGTTAGTGTTGCAAAGCTTATTAAAAGTAGTTTTTACTAATCTATCTTCCAATGAATGAAAAGTAATTAAAACTAATCTAGCGCCTGGTACTAATAAACTTATTGAGTCGCTAATAAAATTTTTTATTTCCTCCAGTTCATTATTGATAAAAATTCTTAAAGCCTGAAAAGTTTTAGTAGCTGGATGAATTCTATATGGTACTTTATGTGGCTTAGCTTTTTTAACTAAATTAGCTAAATCATGGGTGGTAGATATTCTTTTCTTCTTTCTTTCAGTGACTATTTTTTTTGCTATTTTTCTGCTTTTATGTTCTTCTCCATATTTCCAGAATATATTTGATAGTTCGTTCTCTTGAAAAGAATTAACTACATAATCTGCGCTAAGGCCAGTTTTTGACATTCTCATATCTAGGGGACCACTATTTTTTATTGAAAAACCTCTTTTATTGTCTTCTAGTTGCAAATTAGACATACCTAAATCTGCCACTATTCCTCCAGTAACAGTTTTCAGTTTTTCACCTTCTAGAATAGTTTTTAAATTACCAAATGTTCCCAAAATAAATTTAAATCTGCTCTTGTAAAACTTCTTTAATTCTTCAGAAAATTTTACTACATCAGGGTCCCTATCAATTGCTACTACACTGCAACCTTTTGTTTTTAAAATTTTTTTTGCGTATCCTCCTAAACCAAAAGTTGCATCAACATATACAAAGTTTTTCCTGATATTTAAGGATTTTATAGCTTCTTCGATCATAACTGGTTCATGAGTAATTGTATTCATTATTCAACCTAGGACTTTCTTTTATTCATATACTCTCTTGCTTTATATTCATAACCTTCAAATGATGATGGTTCCCAAATTCTAAATTTTCTTCCCATCCCTACAAACAGAGCATCATTTGTTAATTTTGCTTTTTTTCTTATTAAGTCTGGCAACAATACTCGTCCTTCTTTATCAAAAGGCAACATAGAAGAACCAAAAATTAAAGTTGCTTCATATTCATTTCCTTCTAAAAGCGGATCTTGCTTATCTAACCACTCTTGATATCTTTCTAAATACTTTTGTGAGTACCCATCCACAGAGTTGTAGCCATTAGTAAGTTGCGCTACTATACCAGAGAACTCTGCCCCCAATAATTTTGGTCTCCAAAGAGCAGGAACACTTACTCTTCCTTTTTTATCAATTTTGTTTAAAAACTTCCCTACAAACTCTGTCATAAATTTACTATGTATTATGGTATTTTATAGTGCTAACATGGGAATTTATGGTCGTCAATGACACTTTATGTAAAAATAATTTTGTACTTTATTTATTCTTGTTTTGTTCTATTTATGTTCGAAGACAGCCTGTAAGCCGGTTTCTGTTTATGCAGTTATCCATCTAGAACTAGCATTACTACTAGTCTCAAGCAACCTACCCAGACGCAGACTGGAGCTGATACGTCTCTATTTGGTCTTGCTCCCAGTGGGGTTTACCAAGCTACTCATGTTACCATAAGTACGGTGCGCT
>CAYTJO010000002.1:0-315 GCA_964438215.1 uncultured Rhodospirillaceae bacterium | reverse complement strand
GACTGTCTTCTAGTTAAGGTTTTAAAAAATAAATACAAATGTCAAGAATTATCATTAACTTGAATTATTCTTTGATATAGATTGTCATCTATTATTCCATTTACAGATTTAGGTAAAAACCTTCTTTGGAAAGCCTCGATTACCATCTTAAACTTTAAATCATAAAGTTTATTTAAATCACATTTGTATCCTATTCTATTTAATATACGTTTTATTTCTAAGATTGATTTGCTACTGTCACCATATTGAAGAAAAATTCCTTTTTTCTCTATTTTTTTCAAAACTGGGGGAAAATAAGCTACCTTTCTTTTTGCT
>CAYTJO010000001.1:21670-22111 GCA_964438215.1 uncultured Rhodospirillaceae bacterium | reverse complement strand
TTTTAGAGTCACTGTTACCAAGGTTGCCTTTTATAATTTTATCCAGAAATTTATTGGCTTCTATCAAAGTCTTAGCAACTAAAACACCTTTACCAGCTGCTAGACTATCCATTTTAATAACTAAAGGAAACTTTCTATCCTTTATGATCATTTTTGTTTTTTTAGCGTTATCACAAACAAACCATTTAGCTGTTTTAATTCCAGATATATCACAAACTTTTTTAGTAAAATATTTTGACGTTTCTAGTAATGAAGCATATTTGCTTGGACCTATTACTTCTACTCCTTCCAAATGTAAAAAGTCCGAGACTCCTTTTTCTAAATACTCTTCAGAACCAGGTATTACAAAATTAACTTTATTTTTTTTACAAAATTTAAGAACAGAATCAAAGTTATTAATATCAATTTTTGCTACATCCTCTATACCAGCATTACCAGGTG
>CAYTJO010000001.1:3054-21660 GCA_964438215.1 uncultured Rhodospirillaceae bacterium | reverse complement strand
CATATCTTTTCCAGCGCTGGAATTTTTGCTGGCAAGTTGTTTCCAGATGCTTCTATATCAGCATTACCAGGTGTACAAAAAACTTTTTTTACAATTTTAGACTTGTGTAATCTTTCACAAATAGCATGCTCTCTTCCTCCGCTTCCGAGGACAAGTATATTAATGTTCCTAATTTTTTGCATATTGCTTATAGTATTCCTTATTAATACAAATGTGATTTATTATGTCAAATATTCCTGAATATAGTGTATCAGAATTAGCTTATCTAATTAAAAAAAAACTTGAGAACGAGTTTAGTTATATTCAAATAAGAGGCGAGATTTCAGACTTGAAACTATGGAATGGGAATTTTTTATTTTATTTAAAAGATAATGATGGAATATTGGCTGCTAGAATTTGGAAGAATCGCGTCCCCTTTCTTAACTTTCAACCTGAAGAAGGCTTGGAAGTTACCGCAACAGGTAAAATTAGCACTCATGTAAAAAGATCTAATTATAATCTAATAATAGAAAACATAAATGCGGTTTCAGAAGGAGAGTTATTAAAATTAATTGAAGTAAGGAAAAAGAAGCTTAAAGAAAATGGAGTTTTTAATAAATCTATACCTTTGCCTCTGCTGCCAGATAAAATAGGAGTTATTACTTCTTTGACTGGAGCGGTTATTGAGGATATTAAAAATAAAATATCACTAAGGTTTCCTTCCCATTTATTAGTATGGCCAATAAGCGTTCAGGGTTTATCTGCAGAAACAGATATAATAAATGCAATAAAGGGTATAAACTCAATGAAGAAAAGTAGTGCTCCAGATGTTATTATTCTTGCTAGAGGCGGAGGCAGCGTTGAAGACCTAATGCCATTTAATTCTGAAAAGTTAGCATATGAAATTTTTAATTCAAAAATTCCAATTATATCAGCAGTAGGTCATGAAACAGATTTTACTATAGCAGACTTTGCTGCTGATTATAGAGCATCTACACCTACGGCTGCAGCAGATATGGTAGTTCCGGACAAGAAAGAGCTAGAGAAAAAAGTATATAATTTTTCAAAAAACATAAATTTATTTGTTGATAGACTTATTTTAAACACTTATTTAAAATTAAAACAAGCAAATTTAAGAATTATTAACCCAGGTAAGTTAATAAATAATAATAAATTAAAACTTGAGAATAGATTATCGCATTTACATAAACTAAAGAAATTTAAAATTATTGAAAAAGAAAATAAATTTAAAGCAATGAAACTAAAAAGTCCAAAGTTTTTATTGAAAAACTCAGTAACTAACTACAATAAAATAAAAAAAAAAAAACAATAATATTATTTTAAAAGCCATAAAGAACAAACACAGATATTTAGAAAATAAGTTAGAAGTATTACTTTCTAGTTCATATCAAAGGTGGCTCAAAAAAGGGTTTGCTATAATAAAAAATAATAACAATAGAATTATTAAGAATACAAATAACCTTAATATTAATGATGAAATAAGGGTCAATTTTTTTAAAGGAGAGATTAATGCACAAGTTAAAAAAATCAAAAAAACCTAGCAGAAATTTCTTCTTTCTTATAACTTTTCTTTTAGTCAAAATAAGCACTTATACCGTTGCTATTGATTTAAAGGGAAACTTTATACAAGGTGGTTTATTGATTGGAAAAGTTTTCCTAGGAGATACTGTTTATTATAATGAAAAAGAAGTTCCAGTTGATGAAGCAGGAGAATTTATAATTGGTTTAGGTAGGACGCATCCTAACATAGGAATAATAAAGATTTTAAAAAAAAACGATAAGGAGGTTATTAAAAATATAAAGATAAAACAAAGAAAATATAAAATACAAAAAATCAATAACCTAAAAAAAAGCAAAGTAACTCCTCCTGAAAAATTCTATGAAAGAATTAAAAAAGAAGGAGTTAGAATAAAAAGAGCAAAATCTATAAATGTAGAATATTCTCATTATCATGTAGGTTTTACTATGCCTGCTAAGGGCATAATTACTGGCGTTTATGGCAGTCAAAGAATATTAAATGGTATACCTAAAAGACCACATTTTGGGATAGATATTGCTAATAAGCTAGGAAGCCCAATTATTGCGCCTAGTGACGGTGTAATAGTGATGGTAGAGAAAGACTTATATTTTTCAGGAGGCACGATCATAATTTCACATGGAAGAGGTTTAACATCTTCATTACTTCATTTAAAGGAAATTTTAGTTGAAAGAGGAAGCTTTGTTAGAAAGGGTCAATTAATAGGATTAATGGGAGATACAGGAAGGGCAACAGGATCTCATTTAGACTGGAGAATGGAGTTAAGAGGAATAAGAATTGATCCTAACCTTCTAGTACAGAGAAAAAATAATAATTAAACAACTTTTTATATATATATATTTTTTTTCCATCTTCTATGTATCCATAACCATTGTTCAGGGTTTTTTATAATCCAAGAACTTATATTATTATTTATTCTAGTTAGTATATAATTTACTTTTTTTTCATGACTCAATTTTTTATTAGGAATTGATAGATTTGGAAAAAAGATTATTTCATAAAAATAGTTTTTATTTCTAATTAATTTTATAGGAATTATATCTAAATTCATTCTTATTGCTAATTCAGCTATAGCGGTAGCAGTATTTGCTGGTTTTCCTAAAAAATTAACAGAAATACCTTCATTAAGTTTCTGATCCATTAATAAAGCTAGGCTTTTTCCTTTTCTTAACCACAAATACGACTTTTTGGCACCTATATCACCTTTTGGAACATAGGTAGTATTTTTGTTTCTATACTTTTGTATTAAATTATCAATACAAATATTATTAGATTTTCTGTATATACCCATTAAGTCTAAATTCAATTTATTAATAATGTACGGACCTATTTCCCAGTTTCCAAAATGTGCAGAGAAAAAAATTACTCCTTTTCCCTTTCTTTTATTTTCTGAAATTAAAGATTTAACATTTCCTAATCCGAATATTTTGGTATTTTTGCACTTTATAGGATCATAGTCATGTAGGAATATATATTCTCCAAAGTTTTTACCAAGATTCTTCCACATGCTAATGCATATTTTATTAATTTCTTCCTTTGATATTTTAGGCCAAATATAAATTAGATTTTTTTCTGCCCTTTTATTTAATTTTGTAAAGGGACCTATAATTCCAAATAAGAAGGCACTAACACTAATAGAGTTTTTTTTTCTAATAACTTTAAAAAATAAAAATATAATATATAAAAAGAAACATCCTAAATGATTTAAGAGTGATTTAATCATTTTGATTTACTTTTAACAGAAATTGTTGATAAAACTTTCTTTCATTAAATTTTATTTGTAGAGGTATTGAAAATATTTTACATCTTAGATCTTTAGGAATTTTTACATAGTCTTTCTCAGTAGTAACGACAGATAGTTTAGAGTTTTTGGAAATTAAGATAATTTTTTTTATATCATTTCTAGTATATCTATAATGATCAGAAAACTCTATTTTTTTAACTAAGTTTAAACCATAGCGAATAGTTGAACTAAAAAAATTTTCAGGATGAGCTATACCTGTAAAAGCCAAAACTTTTTTATTTTTAATTTTTTGCAATATCCTTCTTTTATGATATTGAGTTTTTACTAATGTAATAGGTATATTCTTTTTTTGGTATATAAATTTTAAATTATCTTTTTTTCCGTAATAAAATATGTGATCAGCTTTTTCTATGCCTTTTTGAATACTCTCTCTTAGAGGGCCAGCAGGAATAATGCAATTATTTCCAAATTTTTGACTGTCTTTAATAGTTATTATATTAAAGTCTTTTATTATTGAATGGTCTTGTAATCCATCATCTAACATAACTAAGTCTGCCCCGTTATCAATCGCTTTTTGTATTCCTATAGACCTATTTTTTGCTAACCAAGTTGAGGTCACCTTTGCTGTTAAAAGAGCCTCATCTCCTACTATCGATGGATCACTATTCTTATCTACAAAAATAACTTTTTCTTTATTTTTGCTCTTATATTGTTTTTTAATAATATGAGTTTTATATCCCTTTGTTATTAAAAATTCTGCTAGCTTTATGGTTATAGGAGTTTTTCCTCCACCTCCTGCAATTAAATTTCCTACACATATAATAGGAACATCAAATTTAATAGGTTTTGTAAGTAGTCTATTTAAAAAGTTCCCCAATAGCCATATATATGTGAATGGTAGAAGGAAGTTTTTAAAAATAGTTTTATCTTTGTACCAAAATTTTGGAGTTTTCATTTTTTGCTAAAAAAATTATTCTATTTACAATACTTTTTTCTTTTTTAGGATAGCTTTTAGTTATAAACAGTGCATTTTTTCCCATATTTCTAAGTTCTTTTCTATCATTATATATATTATTTATTAATTTTGATAGTTCTGTATTTTTTTCTATAAGTTTGACTGCTTTATTTTTTTTAAATATATCTATAGTATCTTGTATTTTAGAATAATAATTTCCAACTATTATACATTTTGACATTTGTGCTGGTTCAATAATATTATGCCCTCCTACTGGTGTCAAAGTTCCTCCTAAGATTACTAAGTCTGCTAAAGATATTAGAGTTCCACTTTCTCCAAAAGTATCAGCTAAATAAACTACTGTATTTTTTTTAGGATATTCATTTATGGATCTTTGTTTAAAATTATAACCATAGCTTTGTATTAGTTTTTTAATTTTTATTGCCCTATTTGGATGGCGAGGCTGTATTATTAAAATTAAATTTTTTATTTTTTTTAAGATCTTATTTAGTGAATCTAAAATAATTTTCTCTTCTCCAATATGTGTACTCAAAGCAGTAATAATGAAATAGTCATTTATTTCTTTTTTAATTTTAACAACTTCTTGTTTTTTTACTTCTAAAAGCTGTGAAGAGTTTTTTAAGTTGTAAATATCATCCACTTTAATTTTAGCAAAATCGTGCAGTTTTTCTTTTTCTTTCTCTGACTGCGCTATTATAAGATTAAAATTAGATAAAAGATCCTTAAAAAAACTCTTACAAAATGACCACTTTTTCAAACTTTTTTTTGAAAAACTTGCTTGTAATAGTATCAAAGGAATATTTTTTTTTTTACAGTTATTAATTAAATTTGGCCATATTTCTGATTCTACGAAGATACCAATGGCTGGCTTCCAGTGATTTAAAAACTTTTTTGTAGAAAAGTTAAAGTCTATTGGTAAAAACTGATGCTTAATTTTTTTAGAAAATTTTTTTTTTACATAGTTTGCAGATAGTAAAGTATTAGTAGTTATTAATACAGAGTAGCCTCTTTTAAGAAATTCCTTTGTTACATTTGATATAGATTTAACTTCGCCAACACTGCAAGCATGCAACCAAATTATTTTAACTTTTTTTATTTTGGCATTACTAGAAAATCCAAATTTCTCTAAATACCGATTCTTATTCTCTTTGCCAAGAAAAATTCTTAAAATTATTGTTGATATTAAAAAAGGAGAAAGTAAATTCAAAATAAAATTATAAAAAAATAAGAACACTTATATTCCAGCCAAAGACATGTTTTCAACTAGAATGGTAGGAGAGTTTATATTTTCATGGATTTTTAGGTCGTTGGCTGGAACTATTTTTGATAATATATCATTCATGTTTCCAGCTATTGTAACCTCATTAATTGGAAAAGTTATTTCACCATTTTCAATCATAAAGCCTGCTGCGCCTCTGCTATAATCTCCGTTGACGGTATTAAAGCTCATACCTAGCATTTCAGATACAAAAAAACCTTTTTTAACTGATTTAATAATATCATTAGCTGAATCCTTGCCTTTACTTAATGTTAAATTGTAAGGGTTAGAATTTCCATTAGGTGCAAGGTTTAATTGTCTAGAGCTTCTCAAACCTAGCAGATAATTTTTAAAGTAACCATTTTCAACTAATTTTATATTCTTAGACTTAACACCTCTAGAATCAAATGGAACTGAGCCTATACCTCTACTTAAGAGTGGTATGTTACTAATAGTAATATTTTTATTACAAATCTTTTTATTAATTTTTTTTGATAAGAAGCTAGTCCCTCTTGCTATAGAAATCCCAGATATACAGGTTGAGAAAGAAGATAATAAGCTTTTTGCTATTCTTGGTTCAAATATTACATCAACTATACCACTTTTAATTTTTCTAGAATTTAATCTAGATACTGCTCTTTCTCCTGCTTTTTTACCAATTTTTGAAGCACTTTTTAAGTCTTCTAAATGTATTGCAGCTGAGTAGTCATAGTCTCTTTGCATGCTAGTGCCTTTCCCTGCGATAGCAATGGCTGAAATAGAGTGTAGAGTTTTATTATAGCTTTTAAAAAAACCTTTTGATGATAAAAATGTAATTTTATTTTTACTAGTACTAGCAGATCCTCCTTCTGTATTAGTTACTTTTTTAACATCCAACATTTCTTCTTCTGCTTGTAATGCTAGATCAATAAGCTTACCTTTTTCTATGTCATTTTTATCTTCTAAATCTAAATCTTTAATATTAGTGGCATATTCACTAACTTCTGGTAGCCCAGAAAAAGGGTCTTCTGGAGTAGACTCTGCCATAAACTTTCCTTTGTCTAAAAACTCTCGCGCATCTACTCCCTCTATATTATTAGCATTAAGTGTAGCTTGTTTTTTTCCTATCATTACATTTAATGTAATGCTAATTCCACTTGAACTTTCAATATTTTCAAGTTTAACATTTCTTGTTTGAGCAGATAAAACTTTACTGTTAGATATAGCTAACTCAAAATTATCTATACCTTTTTTTTTGTAGTTTTTTTGGACAGTTTCGCAAAAGTCTTCTATGTTATTTTTTCCCAATGATTCCTCTTCTATTATAAAATTTATCTATATATAATTTCGCATTTACAGTCATAAGAGATTAGTTTTTTTTTCATTTCCCTACATCCTGACAGAGACACGTCTATCGCATAACTCTTTTCATACATATCATAACTAAATCCTACGGCAAATTTATCATAACTTTTATTATTGTTATTTGGTATACAAAGAGCTCCTGCCTTATGATCACCCAGTTTATCAAATATTATATTATAATCTAATAATGTTTTTTCAAAAATTCTTACGTAATTATCTTGATTGGATAATAAGCTTTTATTTATTAGTAAAATTAATAATAATTTAAAAAAAAATGACATTTCGAGTTAGTTTTATTATACTTTTTGGCTGGGGGACCGGGACTCGAACCTGGACTGACGGGATCAAAACCCGCTGTTCTACCAATTAAACTATCCCCCAATAAATTAATAATATTGCATTTCTTTAACTTTTGAGCAAGATTATAAAAAAAAAAACTAAAATGAAAACAATTAATGGTAAAATATTAGCAAATGATCTTAATAATAAATTAAAGGATAAGATTAAAGCACTGAAAGAAAATCATAATGTTATTCCAAAGCTAGTTGTTATTCTTATAGGAGAAAATCCAGCAAGTAAAGTGTATGTTAAAAATAAAAGTGTTAAAGCAGGTCAGTTAGGAATTATTTCTAAAATAAAGCAATTAGACATCACAGTCAGTGAGAAAGAACTTTTAAAATTAATTTCTTTTTATAACCAAGATGTTGAAGTAGATGGAATATTATTACAATTACCAATACCTCAGCATATTAACAGTGAAAAAGTTATAGATGCAATATCATTTGAGAAAGATGTTGACGGATTTAATTCAAAAAATATGGGATTATTAGCATTAGGAAGACCTAATGTTATTCCTTGTACACCCTTGGGGTGCTTAAAGTTATTGAAGACTGAGACAAATCTATCTGGAAAAAACATTATAATTTTAGGAAGATCCAATATAGTGGGAAGACCTTTATCTTTTTTACTGACCAATGAGAATGCTACTGTTACTTTGGCACATTCAAAGACTAAAAACATAAAAGCTTTATGCAGCAATAAAGATGTTATTATTGCAGCTACAGGTATACCTAAAATGATTAAAAAAGATTGGGTTAAAGAAGATTCAATTATTATAGACGTTGGAATAAATCAAATTACAGACCAAGATAACAAAAAAATAATTGTAGGGGATGTTGACTATTCTGATGTCTTTTCAAAAGTAAAAGCAATTACTCCTGTTCCAGGAGGAGTAGGACCTATGACAATTCACTGTTTATTAGAGAATACATTAAAATTAGCAGTAATCAGAAGAAAAATAGAAATTAACTAGAGCAGCACTTTAGATAACTTTTTCCATGTTCCCTTAGTAGTTTTCTCTATATTTGATAAATATTTTTGAGCACTATTTTTAGTATTAAACAGAATAAAAATAGTTGAACCGCTTCCAGTCATTCTTGGTATAGTAGCGGCGTTATTTCTTGGAAGATTTTTTATTAACCTTGCGAATAATGAAGAATAACTTGTGGCTGCTTCTTGTAAATCATTCTCGTTAGAATTAATATCTGAAATTAGATTTTTATAATTATAATTGTAATGAGTTTTTTTTGAAAAAGGTTTCGAAAATTTTTTAAAAATATCCTTTGTGTTAAAGTTTACTCTTGGTTTAATTACTATAGCCCAAACTATTTTGTTAAGTGATTTTAATTTTGTTAGTGTTTCTCCAAATCCTCTTACCTTTTGATTATATGAAAAAAAGCATGCAGGTATATCCGCTCCTAATTTGCTAAATGTATTTATAATTTCTTTTTTATTAATTTTCAAATTATACATTTTGATTAATAATCTTGCTATTGCGGCTGCATCTGCTGATCCACCGCCTAAACCAGCACTCAATGGAATATTTTTTTCAATTATGACCTGAAAGTTATTTGATATATAATATTTTTTTTTAAATAGGAGAATCATTTTTCTAACTAAAGTATCTCCTCCTTGTTTAACAAGATGTTTAGAAAACTCTCCAGTAATATTAACTTTTAAGTTTTTATTTTTTTTAATCTTAACTTTATCATATATATCTGGCAAAAAAGTTACTATACTTTCAATAGAATGGTAGTTATTAGATGTTTTACCTAAAACTCTAAAAGAAAGATTAATTTTTGCGCATGCTTTATCTGAAATATAATTTAAATTATTCAAAATAGGCTTAAAGTCCTTTTTTAAGTTTAAATTTAATTTTATTTTTGAGCTCATTATCAGGCTTATAAATCAATGCTCTATTCCATTGATAAACTGCTTCATTTTTGTACCCAGCTCTCCACATAGCGTCGCCTAAATGATCATTTATAATAGGGTCATTAGGAACCAATCCTACAGCTTTTTCTAATTCTGAAACAGCTTTTTTATACTCTCCCATTCTGTAATAGGCCCACCCCAAACTATCTACAAAGTAACCATCATTAGGGCGCAATTTTACTGCCTTAGTAATAAGTTTGTGCGCTTCATCAATATTTTTCCCTAAATCTATCCAAGAGTATCCTAAATAATTTAGAGTCAGTGGTTGATCAGGATTTAGTTCCAATGCATATAGAAAGTCTTTTTCTGCAAGGTCCCACTTTGTTGATCTTTCATAGGACATGCCTCTTGAATAAAACAAATACCAATATTTTTTATCAATTTCTTTTAAACTAGAAATAGCAGCAGAAAAATATTTGATGGCATCATCGTATTTTTTTCTTATATGATGCATTTCTCCAAGTTTATATAAAATTTCTATTTTATTTTGATATTTATTTTCTAATATTTGCAGGTATTACACAGCAAGATCTTAATTATCAATATCCATATATAATTCTGCTGCACTTATTAACGCATGCCAGCTAATATAACTCTCATAAGGTATTTTTTTAAGATACTCTAAAGCTAATTTCTTTTTTCCTAAACTACTCAAGTTTAGAGAAACTAAATATTTCGCTACATGGTTCTTAGGGTCTAAAAATAATGAGGTTTGAGCTAAAGCTAATGATGTTTCATACATATTTTGTGAATTTAGCGTTTTAGCTAAGTTATAGAGGGCTTCCGATATTCCTTTGCTAGGAGAATTAATAATTTTAGGTAATCTATTTTCATTTTTGAGATAAGATGAAAAACTATGGTCCGAATATTTTTTTAAAAATAAAGATATGTATTTATTATTTTTATTATTTTTATTTATACTGAGAAAGTTATCATAAAAGAAAAGTGTTCTGAGTTTATCTAAATCAAAAAACTCTAAGTGTTTCTCAAAAGTTTTTTTTGAAAGATCTTTACTATTATGGTAATTTTGAATTAAAGCTAAGTGATGAAAATAAATATTACTTAAAGTGAGGCCTTCAGATTTATATTCATACTTATTCAAAGCTTCTGTTGCATCATTTAAGTTTTCTAAAAGCCATGCTTTTAAAATAGGTTTCATTTTTTCTGTTATTAAAAATTCTTTATCATTATTTAAGTGTTGAAATGCCTGATGTATTTTATTGCTCTTAACTTTGTTTATAAAACTAACAAAATTAGCTATAACAGAATTATTATATTTATTTCCAAAATTTTCTTCATAATATTTTACTTTTGAAATTGCAGCTTGAATATCGCCGCTTATCACTAGTGACATTAGTGCTAGGTTGTAAACTTGAATATTTTTAGGGTTAACCTCATTAGCATAATTAAAAAAATTTGCAGATAAAATAGAGTCGTTATTATAGTTAGCTATTTGCCCAGATAGAATTGATCCATAATATGATTTTTTATAGGTATTTTTAGCTTCTATTATATTTTTTTCTGAAAACCAGATCAAAATTGATAAAGATAAAAAAACTAATATTCGATTTAAATTTAACGAAAGCACTTTACTTACCATAAAATAAAATTATTATATATATTATCACAAATGTAAATGAAGAGGAAACATGGCTTTAAACAAAAATAACCCAAATGCCAGAGGGACTAAGCAACAGAACAAAGCTTATAATGGAAAACCTATAAAACCTGTTTTGTATATAGGTACATGGGTAGGAGAGGGAAGATATATGGCTGCACAGACTGAAGATGGTAAGATAATAAAGGATCCCAAAGGAAAGCCAATACCTTATTCTGCATTCTAAATTGAAAAAAAAAAAACAATTAATTCATAGTATTCTTAACTGGCATTACAATAATAATAACACTCATTTTTTTTTATTTAAAAATGATGTCAGATTATCTAGTAGTGATGATAATAAAATGTTGGACTCAACAAATAATTTAAAGTTAGAGAATAGACTCAAATATTCAGAAAAGGGTAAAAATATCATAAAATCAAGTACTTTGAATGAGTTGAAGGAAGAAATAGTAAATTTTAGCGGGTGCTCATTGCAAAGAACATCAACTAATTTTGTTTTTTCAGATGGTAATAGTGAGTCAAAAGTTATGGTTATAGGTGAAGCACCTGGAGAGGAAGAGGATAAGACAGGAAAACCATTTAAAGGGCAAGCTGGAGTTTTATTAGACAAAATGTTAAATGCGATAGGACAAAATAGAGATAATACCTATATTACTAATATTATTTTTTGGAGGCCTCCTGGTAATAGAAACCCTACGGAAGAGGAAATAGATATATGTTTGCCATTTGTTTTAAAGCATATTGAAATAATAAATCCAAAAGTATTAATTCTGACAGGAGCAATAGCTACCAAGGCTGTTTTGAAAGAAAGCAAGGGAATAATTGAACTTAGAGGTAAGTGGCATAATTTGCAAATTTCTAAATCTACAAATATTAAAACTATGCCAATATTCCATCCCGCATTTTTATTGAGACAACCTTCTAGAAAGAAAGAAGCTTGGGAAGATTTAAAAAAAATTAAAAAGGAAATTGATTTAATTACTTGATATAGTTGTTTAATTTTGTTTAAATACTATATTTAGTATTTTTAATTTATTTTTACATTATGAAAATATTTAATTATGTCTTAGTGTCTTTTATATTTCTTATTAATTGTAAGCTTGTGTATGCAAATCAAGTAGAAAAATTTGAAGATAATTATATAAAATTCAGTATTCCCAGTATCTTGAGTGAAAGCGATATAAAAATATATTTAGAAATTAACAAACTTTTAGATATAGGAAAATGGGATGAAGTCAATAAAAAAAGCAAACTATTAAAAAGTATTTTAAAAAATAAAATTTTATTAGGTTATTTAGAGTATGACAAATTAATGCATCCTAATAAATATAGGTCTACTTACAGTGAGTTATTAAATTGGCTTGAAAAATATAACGACTTCCCAGTTGTTATGCAGCGAAGAGTGTATAATTTAATGGTTAAAAGGTCATTAGAAGAAAAAAAAATTAATAATATTAAGAAGCCAAAATATGGAAATTACTTGAGAGGATATGGAGAAAATAAGGTAAATTATATTACTACAAAAATAAATCAAAAAAGAAATAAAAAGTTTTACGTTGATGAAAAAGTATTAAACTTAATAATTAGTCAGGAGTTTGAAAAGTTGCTTAATTATTATAATGCAAATAATAAATCTAGATTAGATATAGTTCATTATTTAAAAAAAGATGGAAAAAAAAAATACTTCAAAGGTCTATTAAGAAAATCACTAGCAACATACAGATTTTTAATAAACAAAACCAAAATCGAAGATCCAAGCATTTTTTTTATGGCTGGTCTCAATGCTTACAGACTAAAAGATTATAATTCGTCGATTAATTTTTTCAATACATGTAATAGCTTAATTCAAAACACAGTAGTTAAATTTTCTCCTAAATTAAAATCAGCATGTTTGTTTTGGGAAGGAAAATTAACTTCGATGCAAAATAAAAAAAATAAATTACTTTTGCGAGCTTCTAAGTTTGATCGCACTATGTATGGACAGCTAGCAATAGAAAAACTTAATAAAAAAGATAGCTTTGTTTGGAATGTTAAGAATTATGAGAAATTAAAAAATAAAAAAATTAATATTTATAAATTAAGTGTTTTTCAACGTTTAATAGCTTTATCAGAACTTAACTTCTATGACAAGGCAGACCTAGAAATGAGAAACTTATATTCAAAACTAGAAAGAAATAGAAGCAATACAAAACTATTATTATATTTAAGTGAGAAATTAAATTTAGCAGCAGTACAAATAAGGTTAGGAGAGAGTTTTTTCAATAAGGATTACATTTTATTTATGAGAGGCATGTATCCCACACCAGAATGGAGTCTGGAAGAAGGATTTATTTTTGATAAGGCCTTTATCTATGCAATAATTAGAAGGGAGTCTGCTTTTAATTTTAGGGCAAAAAGCTCTAAGGGAGCTAGAGGTTTAATGCAACTGATGCCTAGAACCGCAAGCAAAATTAAGAAAGATCATAGATTAAGGTATGGTCATAAACATCAATTATATTCTTTAGAACTTAACCTTGAATTAGGACAGAAGCTTTTGAAGGAATTAGCACAGAATCCTAATACAAAAAAATCTATTTTAAATACTTTAATTGCTTATAATGCAGGTATTACTAGAGTTAAAAAATGGAACAAAAATATTAATGAAAGTGACCCTTTAGCTTTTATAGAGAGTATACCTATTAAAGAGACAAGATTGTTTGTTAAATCTATACTAACTGATCTTTGGATTTATAGAGATAAACTAGGACAAAATAAGCCTACTAGAACTATGTTAGCTAATGACAAGTGGCCAAGTTTACCAAGTCAAGATTTCCATTTAGCTAGAGATGCAAAACTTAGATAATAATAGAAATTTCATTCCTATTAATATTGCAGTTCTTACTGTTTCTGATAGTAGAACCAAGGAAAATGATAAATCTGGTAATTATTTAGTTGAAAGTATAATTGGAACAGGCCATGTCTGCGAATTTAGAAAAATAGTAAAAGATAATGTCAAAGATATTTTAGAAATTTTAAATAAGTGGTTAGATAATAAGCTTATAGATGTGATAATTACTACAGGTGGGACAGGAATAACTGGTAGGGATGTTACCCCGGAAGCTTTAAATAGAATTAAAGAAAAGGATATTCCAGGGTTTGGAGAAGTATTTAGATACATTAGTTACAAAAAAATAGGAACTTCAACTATACAATCTAGAGCATCAGCATGTATTGCAAAAAATACATTTATATTTAGTTTGCCTGGATCCCCCAGTGCTTGTAAGGATGCTTGGGAGTCAATTATAAAAACCCAATTAGATAACAGAAACAGACCTTGTAATTTAGTAGAGCTTATACCACGATTATCAGAAAAATAAATTATTTGTTTTTATAATTAATAATAGCTTTTAATATCATATGTGGAACGGTTAAAGAAGCTAGTCCTATAAATGTTATTTGAATTAATTTTGTTTCAGTAGAGTCATTTAAATAAAAATTAAAAATTATCGCAGATAATAATAAGGTTAAGAATAAATTTATAATAAGAACCTTATTTTTGATCTTTTTTGCTACTAAACTTAGTAAATTATTGTTATCTCTGTAGTTTTTAATGCTATGAAAAAAGCAAAAGTAGCATAAAAAGTAAAGCAATGGATTAAGTGTAAAAGAGGTAAATAAAATTGTAATTATATTAAAAAGTACAAATTTCTTTTTAAAATTAGAGAAAAATATAAAAAATATCATAAATATTAAAAAATAGTTTGTGTATTTAAAAAATAGCATAATTATATCTACTGACTTTGAATTAGTTAGTAGAAGAAAAATCGATTTTACATCCTCAGTTTGAAAAAATATAGTAAGACTAATTACTGATGTTGCTAACGCTAATCTCTGAAAAAAATTTAAGTCAGGCCTCCAGTCTTCAGAAAAATGAAAAATAGAAATCAATAAAAAAATAGAAAGGGTAATTGTAGGTATGAAAAACCATAAAAAAAAAAATAATAATATACTTAATAAATAGAGTAGATTAAAAAGAATAAAAATATAAAAATTATTATATAAATTATTTTGTTTAGCTAATAGGGTATCTAAAGCGCCATGAGGCAGTCCAAAAAAAATAACAAAAAAAATTAATGTAAGAACAATATATTTTTGATTTAGATAATCTATAAAAAAAAAATTCAAAAGAACTGTAACTAAAGAAAAAAATAAATATATATAGCTATCTTGTATTTTTTTAATTTCCATAAACTCCACATTCAAAATCTAATGCTAAAAAAATATTTTTTCGGCATTGCAAGTATTACTTTTAAATAATCAATTAATCTGGCTTTTCCTATCATAAATCTTATAAAAGAGGCAGTTGTTATTCTATTTAAAAAAACATGAAAAATAAAGGGAGCAGATGATATATTTTTCTCTAAAACTCTTAAAAAAGCTTTATCCAATGAATGAATTATTATATTTTCTTTAGGATGAGAAAGTAGCTTTCCATTCTTTTTAAGATAAACAGCAGATTCTTTTGCCCATTCTTGAATTCTTAAGAATGCATATCCAGAAGATGCTCTAACTGCTCCACCTAAACTTCCGGCATAAAAGTAATTTTCGCTATTTTTATAAGTATTTTTTTTTATAAAGCCCATAGGAATGACACCATATTCCTTTCTTTTTACCTTATAATCTGTAAATTGATTACTTATTAAAGTTTTTTCTAATAAGGCTTTAAGGGTTTTAATTGATACTTTAGATTTAGAAAAAGATGTTACTTCAACTAAAAAGGTGTTTTTGGTAATTGGTAATATGTAATCAAATAAAAAATTTTTTTTTTCATATCTCATATTTTCCATAATACCTGCTCTTTGCTGTTTCAATTTATTACTGTTTGCTGATATTTCATAACCCAAAAATGATTGAAATAGAAATGGAGCATTGATATAAATATTATTTTTTGGTCTGGTATCTAAAATACTTTTTGCAATATACTTTTTCTTATCTGTTATAACTAGAAATTTATTCTTTAGATTATTAATCTTTATAGCTCTTTCTCCCAATATTAGAGTAATATTAGGTGATTTTTTAATAGATCTAATAGCATAGTTGTAAAAATCAATACTTCTTATATAGTGATATTGGTATTTGCTAGAACTATGAATAACCTTTTTCCCTTGAAAACTGATAGAGAAGTCTCTCCATGATTTAGAAATTAATTTTTTATTAATATTTTCTTTATTTTGCCAAAAACACCAGCTTCTATCATCTTCATATCTAGCTCTACTTTCAATAATTAAAAAAGAATAGTTATAAATATTATTATTATTTAGCTCCAATGCAAAAGATAAGGCAGAACAACCACCTCCTAAGATAATATAATCTATTTCTTTATTTTTCATGGCTTGATATTAACTATAGCAATATCTTTAATATGTTTATGTAATTTTTTATTATGCCTATAATTTCTTTTATGAATATTATCTTTAAATAAAAATAAACCAATGCACTTAAGCAAGCATATGATTTTTTCAAAAAAACTAATAGTTTCTCTCTTATATAAATTAGAAAAACCTTTTCTGATTATTTTTAAACCTATTTGTCTATATATTACAAGAGCTAAAAGAATAGCAAACCTATTTCTCAAGTTTAAAAAAGCTAATCCTTTTAAAGCACTTTGATAATATTTTTCAGCTAGACTCAGTAGTCTTTTAGTTGTAGATATTAATTTGCTTTTATTTTTTTTATTTGGAAACTTTATGGAATTAATATTTAATTTTTCCCAGCTACTAGGAAGATATATTCTATTTATTTTGGCATCTTCCAAAATATCACGAGCAATATTTGTAAGCTGAAAAGCAATACCTAAATCTATAGCATACTTGTAAGCAGCTTTTTCTTTAGTTTTTAAAATATCAGCCATCATTAATCCAACAGTACCTGCAACTAAGTAAGCATATGAAATTAATTCCTTATCATTCTTTATTCTTACTATTTTTTTTAAATCTAAATTCACACCATCAATAAGTTGTAAAATATGAGATCTTCTTATAATATTTTTTTTTATCAAAAGCTTTATCGCACTTAATTTATAGTTTTTAGAATTATAATTTAGATCTTTAATAATATTTTTTAATTTAATGCTTTTCCCTATATTGCTTTTATCTGCTATATCATCAACATGCCTACAAAATTGGTACAATATTGCGCTATTCTCAAATATTTCTTTTTTAAGAAACAATCCAGCAAAAAAGAAAGTTTTACTATTTTTTTTAAAAGTTCTTTTTATTGATTTTTTTATAATAGTTTCTCCAAAACTTTAGCTGAACTAACCACTCCCGGCAGACCTGCTCCAGGGGGGGTGCCTGCTCCTGCTAAATAAAGATTTTTTATGATTTCAGATTTATTATGAAACCTGAACCATGCAGACTGTGTGAAAAAGGGAGCCAATGAAAAGCCAGCTCCTTTATCAGATAAATATTTTTCTTTAAAATCTGAGGGAGTCATATAAAAGCATTGGATAATCTCTTTGCTTAATTCTGGCATAAGTTTTTTTTCTAATGTCTTTATTATTAAATTTTTAAATTTCTTAGCTTCAGTATTCCAAGATATTTTTTTTGAAATTAAATTAGGAACAGGAACCAAAGCATAAAAACTATCACAACCTTTAGGAGCAAAACTTTTGTCTGTTGCAGTAGGCCTGTGAAGGTAAATTGATATATCAGAAGGAAGTTCATACTGTTTAAAAATTTTTACTAATAGTTCATAATATTGTTCTCCAAATAAAATAGTGTGATGTTGTATTTGATTAAAACATTTTCTTGTACCAAAAAACAAAACAAATAATCCCATCGAATGCCTTGCATATTTTTTTTTATATTTAAATATTCTGCTTTCTAATTTAATTAGGTTCTTATAAAGATATAAAGGATCAATATTAGAAACAAAAATATCAGCCTCTCTCTTTTTTCCTTTATCATCATGTACTGAACAAATTTTATTTTTTACTAAATTAAATTTATTGATTGTAGTATTCAATGTTATTTTAATACCGACTTCTTCCATGAGTTTAGCAAAGGCTTTAACTAGATTTCCTGTCCCACCCATACAAAAGTAGACTCCATGGGCCCTTTCTAAGTAATGTATTAGAGAATAAATGCATGTAGTATCAAAAGGATTTCCTCCTACTAAAAGGGGTTGAATAGAGAATGCCCTTCTTAGTTTTTCGCTCTTTAAATGTCTACTTGTAAACTTATATACACTTTCATAAGATCTAAATTTTAAAAGAGATGGTATCTGTCTAAGCATAGTTGAGAAATTATGAAAAGGCTTATTTGCTAATTCACTAAAAGCAAGGTCATAAATTTTTTTAGATTGCATTAATAAATTTTGATAACTTTTAGCGTCATCTTGATTAATTTTTTCAATATTACTTATAGTTTTTGAAATTGATTTTTCATAATCAAAAAAAGTACCATCATTATAAATAAACCTATACCAAATTTCCAAGGGTTTTAAAGTAACATAGTCTTCTAGTTTTTTATTATGAAGAGCAAAAAGCTCTTTAAACAAGAAAGGAGCTGTAATAATTGTTGGGCCAGCATCATATTTAAATCCTTTAATATCAAAGAATTGTGCTCTTCCTCCTAGTTTATTGCACCGATCAATTATTTCTACTTCAGACACTTTTTTTTTTAATCTTAGAGCAGCAGCTATTCCTCCAAAACCTGCGCCAATTACAATAGCTTTTTTCATTTTCTATTCCATAATAAAAAAAATGCCCTACTAATAAAGTAAGGCATTTCTTAATCTAGTTAAGAGTAATTACTATTTATTTAGCTTTTGCTGAATCAGAAGTAGCAGCAGCCCAAATAACAACTCCAAA
>CAYTJO010000001.1:0-3044 GCA_964438215.1 uncultured Rhodospirillaceae bacterium | reverse complement strand
CCCTCAGCGCTTCCTCCACCGGTATATCCAACAACGTATCCGATAGGATAAATAGCCCAACCTATTGTCACTATTAACCTAAGAGCATTAAATGCCTTTTGACTAGCAGCAGATCCTTTGCTAGCGTTAATTTGACTAGCCTCTCCTGCAAATATTTCATAGATAATATATAGCCAACCAAGCATACCAATAACAAAGCCAACCCATACATTAACGGCTCCAATTTCTCCTAAGTATCCTGCTACTAACATTACAACTGATGCTATTAATAATCTCCAAAACAGCGAAGACTGAACGACTGCTATAGCAGCTAATATCAAGTAAAATTCAATAATTTGTAGAGGAACAGTTAATAACCAATCCACATATCTAAAAACTATAGGTGTTTCGCCTGTTTCTACCCAAACTCCTCTCATATAAAAATAGTGAATTGCTGCTATTCCTGTTACCATTGCAGCGACTGTTAATGAAGTCTTCCACTTACCTGCTGCTCTATCTCTTTCTACCCAAAAGAAATAGGTAGCTGCTACCATAGCTGCAGAAATAATCCAAAAGGACATTCCTACTAAATCTGACGGATCTAATTGTCCACTCATAAAATACCTCCCTAAAGGTTAAAGTTAAAAACACGTCTCAATGGTTGTTAAACCTTCACTATATAATCGCAATAATCATCAATTATGTCAATATCTCTTAATTTTTCACAAAAACCTATGCTAGTACTATTTTTTTTTATATTTTTCATTAGGTCTTCTAAAACATGTTTTGTGCTCCATCTAATATTTTTAAATGGGTAATTAATACATTTTTTATTGGAAAATCCTATGAGCCAGAAACCTTTATCATAGGTTGGGCCTATTACAATATCTGTTGAGTTTAATACTTTAAATGCATTTGATAAATATTTTAAATTGATATATGGAATATCACTTCCTATCAAAATAAATTTACCACTTATTATAGATTTTAAGTGCCATATTTTTTCTCCAAGATTAAAACCTTTTTGAAGTATAATGTTACTAGAAAAATTAAATGAGAAACTTCTAAATTTTTTCTTTGGAGTTGTATACAAAAATAGATCAAAGTTTTTTTTATTAGCCAAACTTTTTTTTATGTTTTCTATATTCAACAATGTAAACCTTTTGGAATTACAATTGCCAATATCTTTTGCTAATCTACTTTTTATAAATCCATGAATAGGAGTTTTAGTCATTAAATAAACACTATTTTTCATAAAATTTATAAATTTTATAAATCAATTTTTTATTAAAGTTCAGCAAAAACATAACTTGACATAATATATGAATAACGCCCTGCAAAATAATACCATTCTTTTCAAATTTTCTAAATGAAGTTAACACTTCTGATTTAAGTAATACTCTGTCTTTTTTTGGTACTTTTAGAATAAACTCTAAGTCTTCCATAATTTTTTCTTTGGAGTGTCCTCCTAATTCAAAATAATAATCTCTACTAATAAGTAAACCTTGATCTCCAAAAGGTAATTTAAAAACGATAGTTCTAAAATTAGCCCAAACAGAAATAAGTTTCGCTAAAAATTTCTTTTCCCTGAATATAATCTTAAAAAAAGCAATCTTATATTTATTACTTTGGATAAAGTGGTCTATCTCTAAAATATTCTTTATATTTAGTTCTGTATCTGCATGTAAAAAAAACAACCATTCTGTATCACTTTTTTCTGCTCCTTTTTTTTGTTGGAGACAACTTGAAGTTAAGGTTTTTTTTAAATTAATTTTATTTTTTATATTTAATTATATTGAATTATATTTAGAACATCCGTCTAATATTAAATGTTTGTTTTTATTAATAATTTTAATATTTTTTATAATTAGATTAATATTAGATTTTTCATTTAAACAAGGTATAATTATTGTAATCATACTAAAAAAAGTTCCAATATATTAATAAAAGAGATGTAAGAAACCCAAAATAACTATTCCTTTTAAAGGACTTTTCACAAGAAACTGGGTCATTAATATTAGTATTTAGTGTGCTAAATATAATTATTATAAATAGCATACTAAATATTAATAAAAGCTTGATATTAATTTCAAAAAAATAAAATGATATGGTCCAACAGATATAGCATAAAATATAATTTAATATCAAAAAAGCTTTTGAAGCATGCTTAAACTTAATTGAGGTTGACCTAATACCTATTTTTAAATCATCTTTAATATCCTGAAAACCGTATATAGTGTCGTATGCTATTGTCCAAAATATACATCCTAAGTAAAAAACAAGAATTGAAAAATTCAAACTAAATCCTTCCAGAGCATAGTAGCCTACTAGCACTCCCCAATTAAAATTTATGCCTAGCCATAACTGTGGCCACCAAGTTATTCTTTTCATAAAGGGATAACTTATCACTAACGGTATAACTATAATGCATAATATTATACTAAATTTACTAATAAAAAATAACGGAAGAACCCCTAAACAAAAGTTAATACACATAAATATTATAGCATTTGATTTGGTTGCCTCACCAGTAGCAATGAGTCTATTTTTTGTTCTTTTAACCAATATATCATATTTTTTATCACTTAAGTCATTCCAGATACAGCCTATAGCCCTCATGCCACAAGCTCCTAAAAAAAAAATTATGCAAAGATTATAAACTTCTAGTATATTTTGATTAGATAAAGATAGGCCCCAAAGACAAGGATAAAAAAGTAATAAAATTCCATGAGGTTTATCATATCTAGAGGCTAAAATAAATTTTTTTAAATTAATAAAGTGGTTTTTCATAATGAGTTATAAAAATATCCCAAGATTATATATTAATAAAGAACTAAAGATTAACATAGAAGTTTCAGTTGGAATAAAAGATATTCATTACCTAAAAAATGTATTAAGACTAACAGAAAAAAATAAAATAAGAGTTTTTAATGGTATAGACGGAGAATGGGATGCAATTATTTTGAATAGAGATTGTAAAAAAGTAAGATGTATTCAAGCAGTTAAAAACCAAACTTCTATTGAAGGTCCTAGTATATACTTTTCTTTGATTAAAAGTAAAAATT